>JAGPDF010000121.1 GCA_018057705.1 Thermoanaerobaculia bacterium
GACGCACCCCCGACGAACCCGGAATTGGACCGCCGCCACTGCGAGGTGAGATTCTCGTTCGGTCATGCGCACGGAATCGACCGGGCCCGGAGCCTTTCGAATCGAGTTCGACAGCCCCGGCGAGCTCGCCGCCGTCGAGCGCGCGAGCCTCGCCGTCGGTGGGCTGCTGCTGCCCAGCTCCGAGGCGCTGCCCTCCGACACGCGGCTCGCGCTGACGCTGCGCGTCGCCGGAGGCCCCGAAGTCGCCGTCGCCGCCCGGGTGGTCGCGGCGCTCCCGGGGGCGCTCGCGCTCGAGCTCGAAGGGACCCCGGCGGAGATCGTCGGCAAGCTGCTCGCACCTCCGGTATCGGCAGCCGCGGCAGCCGCGCCGGAATCCTCGGAGTCGTCCGAAGCGGCGGCGGAGGCACCGGCCGCCTCCGGGTCGCTCTGGGAGCAGCTGCGCCGGATGACGCCGCCACAGCGGATGCTCCTCGCACCCAAGGCGGATCGTCTCGCCCGCGCCCTGCTCGTCCAGGACAGCGATCCGCAGGTGCTCTTCGCCCTGCTCAAGAACCCGCGGCTGTCGCTCGACGAAGTGCTGCGTGTCGCGAAGTCGTCGTTCCTCTCGTTTCAGGCGGCGGAGCTCATCCTCAAGACGAATCCCTGGTTCGCCAACCTCGACGTCCGCGTCGCGCTGATCCGCAACCCGAAGCTCCCGACCCCCTTCGCCCTGCGCATCCTGCCGACACTGCCGGACAACGAAGTGCGCGCCATCGCCAAAGGCGCCGCCACCAGCATGCCCCTGAAACAGGCCGCCCTGAAACGCATCGTCGGCTCCTGAACCCGAATTGGGGACAGTCCCCAATTTGCCCCCTGCGGCCAAGCCCAGACCGACGGACGCCGACATCGACGAAGCGATGAACGGGCACATCTGCCGTTGCGGCACCTACGCCCGCATCCGCGCGGCCATTCATGCCGCGGCGCAAGCCGTGCCGGAGAAGCGGTCATGAACAACCTCGACCGCCGCCGCTTCCTGCAGCTTGCCGGTGCCGGCGGACTGGTGATCGCCATCGGCCCCGGCGGCATCCGCCGGCTCGACGCCGCCACCTCTGATACCGCGCCCTGGGATGCCGTCGCCTACGTGACGCTCCACCCCGAAGGCACGGTGGCGATCGTCTGCCATCGCTCCGAGATGGGGCAGGGGATCCGCACCACCATGCCGCCACCGGCATCCGCGTGCGCGAGCTGCCGGTGGGAAAGCAACTCGCAGGCTGGCAAGACCGCAAAGCCTGACGCCGGCGGAGGCCGGCCGGCTGATGGACGAGGTCCTCTTGCCGCTCTTGGCGCGGCGGACCGAGCGCAGCCTTCTACTGTCGAGGCCTCGAGGCCCAGGAGCGCTCCAGCCTCTCGTTCTGCGACGCCCTGATCGTCGCCGCCGCCCTCGAAGCCGGCTGCACCCGCTTGCTGAGCGAAGACCTCCAGGACGGCCAGCGGATCGAACGCCTGACGATCGAGAATCCGTTCAAGAGCTGAAGATCGATCGGCGCGGCCACAGTCCGCAAGTCGACGGATCCCGGCGCCCGTTTTCCGTCACGGGCAGCAGATGCCGCCCACCTCACGGCACCGAGTCGCTCCAATCGTCGGCATCCCCGCTCTCGAAACCGTCCAGGAACGACGCGAATCCGAAGTGCGAGCGGATCTCGCCGCCGCCGAAGTTCGTCGTATGCACGCAGGTATAGGCCCGCCCCGCCGCGAAGCCGGCGAGTAGCGCCGCCTTGGCCGAGGCTGCGGTCCCGCCGTTCGCGGTGACGAAAGCTGCAAAGTAGGTCGCAGTACTGCCCAGGTCGAAGGTGTTGGCATAGGCCCCCGAGGTGACTCCGAGGGGAAAGGTCAAGTAGTTCACCGCAACCCCGACGTTCGACGGCGGTGTCGCGCAGCAGTGGATGTGCGCCGCGGTGCTGTTTCCGGTGAGCCCCGAGAACGAAAAGTCGACGACGAGCTGGTCTTCGTCGATCGTCAGCTCGGTCGCCCCGGTCGCCGTCGAAGCCGTCGGCGGATTGGCCGACGCCCCATCGAGCGCTCCGTCGAAAATCGCCTGGGCCGCTGCCGGCCCCGCGGCCAGCCCACCTGCAAGGACGAGCGCGGCAACGGCCAGCAGCGGAGCGAAGACGAGATAGCGCAACTCACGCATAGCGAATCTCCCGGGACCGGTCACGAGTTCGCAACGAGTCTACTCGCAAGAAAATAGAGCGACGCAGGAAAATGGATCCCCGGCTGCCAGCCGGTTCTCCCGCGACGCTCGTCGGGGCGGTGGGTACGCCCCGGCACTGCCCTCGATCGGATGCATGCCGTTTTTTCCGCGTGGCGCACCGGTCGACAGGCGGACGGGCTCGAACTAGACTCGCGCCACGAACTCCGGAACGGGCCGGTATCCTCAGGACGCGGCCGTGAAAGGTGGAAGATGACCTTCGTCCCCGGCGACTCCGCGCGCCTCGAGGCGTTCTCCGATGGCGTCTTCGCCTTCGCGGCAACTCTCCTCGTGGTGGCGCTCGAGGTGCCTTCGACGGTGCTCGAGCTCGAGCAGGTTCTGATCGGTTTCGTGCCGTTCACGCTGAGCTTCGGGGCGCTGGTCTTCATCTGGTCGGTGCATCGCGCCTTCTTCCGCCGCTTTCCGCTCGGCGACCGCATGACCGTGGCGCTCAACTCCTGCCTGCTGTTCGTCGTCCTGTTCTACGTCTACCCGCTCAAGTTCCTGGCCCGCGGCCTCGCCACGATGCTCTTCGGCAGTGGGATCGGCGGCGGCGGCGGAGTCGCCTCGTTCGCCGAGCTCGGGAAGCTCTTCGCCTGGTACGGCGGAGGTTTCGCCGCGATCTTTCTCTTCGTCGCCCTGCTCTACGTCCACGGAGCGCGCCGGGCCGAAGGCCTCGGCCTCTCGCCGCGCGAGCGCCGGGAGGCCCGCTTCTGGGCCCGGCACTACGCGATCCTCTGCGCCGTCGGCCTGCTTTCGCTCGCGATGGCGATCACCGGGATCGGCGTCCGGGTCGGCATGCCCGGATGGATCTACGGCCTCCTCGGCCCGCTCTGCGGCGCGCACGGTTTCTGGAGCGCCCGGCGGGCCGCTCGCACCGCAGGCCCCTAGATTCCCCTGCCGCTCTCCGGAGAATTGGGGACAGTCCCCACTTTCCGCAAGCGTCTGAGGAAACGTTACTTAGCAATAGTGGGGACTGTCCCCAATTGCTCAATTTCTGACTCCAGGAAAGTGACTCTGCGCTGGAGTAGGCGTATGTCGAGAGCTGCGGAGAACACCCAATCCCGACCTCGCCGGCGATGGGACAGCGGCTCCCGATTCAGGGGGTCGAGCTGCTCCAGTAAGCGTCGTCCGCGCTCTCGAAATCGTCGGTGAAGACGACGCGACGTACGAAGCGCCGCAGGAGGATGTCGTCGAGGATGGAAGGGCTATCTTCCTGGTCCTCCCACACGACCGCGAATAGCAGGTCGCCGATCGCAGCGTCCGGGAGGATCTGGCGGCCGGCCGCGGCCTCGTGCGCCAGAAACTCGGCGCCGACGACCTTGCCGGACTTCGTCAGCTCGAGCACCGAGATCCCCTGGTCCGGGTCGAGCTCCTCCGAATTCCACGCCAGCACCATGGCGCCGTCGCGCGCCATGTCGAGCTCGAAGTTCTGGTTGCCCTCGCTGCCGCCGGCCACCGCGAGCCGGTCTCCGCCCACCGGCTCGCAGTCCGGAGCGAAGCGGCGCCACTCGATATCCGTCGTTCCGCCTTCGATCCAGGCGACGACGTAGAAGCCCAGCGCGTCGACCGCAACGCGCGGTAGGAGGTTGCGTGACGCGAGCTCTGCGGGGACGATGAACTGCGGACCGAGAGGATCTCCGCTGTCATCGAAGCAGCGGGCGAAGACCTGTTCGTTGGGGGTGGCGTCTCCCTGCCAGGCGATCAGGAAGGAGCCGTCCGGGGCGGAGGCGACGTCGAACTCGTCGAGGTCGGGATCGGTCGCCTCGCCGGCGGAGAGGTCGCCGGTCACCGGCGCGCCGTCGGCCGCGAACTTCCGGAACTGAAGGTCGCCCGGGGCGAGATCGTCGACCCAGACGGCGACGTAGCTGTCGTCGTCCGCGCGGGAGAGACGCGCCGCCCGGTCGATGTCGACCGCCGCGGCCACGGTCGCCTGGAACTCCGAAGGAAGCGTCGTGCCGTTGTTCGACGAACGCCGGGCGAACAGGTCGAGGCCGCCGTCCTGCACCTGGTTCGAGCTCCACGAGACGATCCAGTCGCCCGAGCCGTTCACCGAGGCCGCCGCGTCGAACTCGGCGGCCTCGACCTGGTTCGGTGCGCTGGCGTTGAACGGCGAGCCGTTCGCCGCATAAGCCCGCTGCAGCACATCGAGGGTGGTCGCTTCGGACCAGAAGACGCGCAGGCGGCCGTCGTCCGCCATACCGACGGACGGCCCCTGCTGGTCGCCCGCCGGCGTCGCACTGTTGACCAGGTTCGGACCGCCGAGCGGCAACTGGCCGCCGGCCTGGCCAACGACAAGCACCGCCGAAGCGATCCCGACCGCAACCACTCTCGCCGCCCACCCCGTCGCCCCGTCGCCCATGCCGACCCCCAGGAAGCCCGCTCGCGCGCACCACTCTACCGGCCGACCCCGCCCTCCACCCCTCACCAGAGTCGGAGAAGCACCCTCACTTTCGTCGGGGTCGGGGCCTACTGGTGCCATCCTCCTTCCCGACAGCGCGACCCCGCTACAGTGTGAGCCGAGCCTGCTCTCGAAGCCGATCGCGAACCGAGGCGGCCCGCAGCAGAGCTCGAAGACAGCGATTCACGCGTCACGCGTTCGATGCTGGTGAAGCGCCGACCTCCCTGGCCGGATTGTCCGAGTCCTGCTGATTGCGTTGCGCCACGCAAGCCCGCCTCGTGTCGTCTCGGCGTGGAACTTGCACTCGAAAATCGGCTGCACTCGATTCGACAGGCTTTCCGGGAACGCTGCGCCAATGAGTGCGCCGACCAAGTCAGGCGGTGCTGAAGTTGGCAGCGGCTTGGTCAACTTCTACTTTGCGTCGGAGCAGTTAGGAGTTTTGCATCGATCAGAACGCGATCGGACCTAAGGGGCCACCAGGTAAATGAATGCGATGCGCTGCTCGTCTGGCGAACTCGCTACCAGATCTCTCACACCTATCGCGAGCACATGCCCGCATCCCGACAGTCTTGAACTGAAGACTTCGATGTCTTGATCAAGGAGCCTTGAAAGTCTCGAGTCGGCCGCTACTTCAGTTTCTCCCACATGAAGTCGTTCTCGCGTCCAAACCGAATCGCTGCGGTCATCGAGGCTGAAGAAGCAGTCCTCTCCAGTTCTGCAGCCACTAGAGCACAAGGTCGCAAATTCCAACGTTTCGTTCGCGCCTTCAGGTCCAGGCGGAGCTTCGGCCCCGCGGCCCTGTGGCCCTTCAAGCAAGAAGAAGGAGGGAGAAAGAAAGGACTTTGCCAAGACAAAGTTCTTATCGACCAGCCACGCAGACGTGAATTTGTGAACGAGCTGGAGGTTCGGCTCTGGGGGCTTTTCTGCCCAAGAATCGCAGGCGCAAGTACCCAACAGTGCTAGCCCCAGCGCTGATACCAGTCGAGCACCGCTGCTACTGGGTCGAGCCCTCATGGAGCACCTCTAGTTTGGGCGCGTGTCTTGTCATACTCGTCTTGTTCGATGGGTCCCCTCGAGACGTCGTTCCAGTAGGCTTCAGGCATCGATACGCCTCTCCGGGCAAACCAAGCTCGCTTGTCCATCCGCTCTCGCAGAGCGAAGAACTCGCGAAGTTCTACCTTGACTGCAGCCCACGGAACTGCGGGTCTCTCAAGGTCTCCTGGCTGGCATCCCTTTTCCCGAAACTCCAGAAGCGCTAGATAGGTCGCTTCACCCGCTCCGATTGCATCGTCGGGGTACTCTGCGGGAACGTCGGTCTTGGAACTAAGCAAGCCGCCGCGAGCTTCAGGGTGGCCTGCGTAGCCACCCTTCATCGAAGGGATGCCTTGATGCGACCAGGAATCCTGCAAGGGATGGAGTCCCTCGCCAAACTGCTCTAGGTTGTTGGACGCGATTCCGGCCCTGACTTTTGCCCAAGCGTAGGTGCTTCCTGGGGTCACTTCGCCCGAGTCTAGAAACTCCTTGGGGAAGTGCCACTCTTGAAGCTGAGTGCGATCCCTTCCTCGACCCAACCGCGCCATGGCTCCACTAACTACTGGACTTCGGCCGTCCTGGTCTGGCCGTTCCGCCGATGCGGCGATCTTCTGCGCCACCAGTCTCGAGAATCCAGCCCTGAGCGACAGCAGGTACGTCACGCCAAAGTGAAAGTCGGCTTGGTACAGGCCAAGCGGGTCGCTCCACACGAGAGGGCTATTTGCTGTAAGTGAATACTCACTCGGCCCATCCCGATACCCCAGCGGATCCGGACTCAAGAACCTCCCCATCTCCGGATCCATCCATCTGTTGCGCATGTAGACGAGGCCGGTGGCTGGGTCGGTGATGTGGCCTTGGAAGCTGGCGAGGTTGTCGAGGGTGGAGGTGGGGGTGATTCTCGGGTCGGGGCGTTCGTAGGCGATGTGGTCGGTGGCGCCGGTGGTGATGTTGCGGGTGAAGGGTTCCTGCATGCTGTTGCCGGCTTTGTCGATGAGGGCGGGGCCGATCTGGAGGGTGTGGGTGGTGGCGCTGATGGCTCCGGCGGGCTTCAGGGTGTAGCCGTCGGGGAGGGCGGTCCAGGTTCGGGTGGCGCCGTCGAGGAGGACGACGGCGCTCGCGACGATGGGGTCGATCTCTTCGCTGAAGCCGAGCTCGAGCTCGCCGGCTTTCGTCAGCAGGAGGTCGACTCGGGGCGGCGCGGTGTCGTCGATCACGTGGTCGGCGGCGAGCCAGACGAAGGGCTTGTCGTACGCCGTTTCGGGTCGGTTCTCGAAGAGGTCCACCATCGCGCCGGGCTCGATGTGGAGGAGCATCCCATGATTCGCCTCCGGCGGGCTCCCCGGGTCGGGTGTGAGCAGGAGGCGCCGACCCTTCTGCTTGCCGTCGCGCACGGGCTGGCTGGCGGTGATGGCGACCGGCTCGTCGTCGGTCGTGTCCCGCAAGGTCAGCGCGCCGCTCGCGATCGCCTGCTCGACGCGGTCCAGGAGGATTTCCTCCGAGAGCTCGAGCAGGAGCTTGCCGTTCGCTTCGCGCAGCTGCTCGACGGCGGGCGGCGTGAGATCGACGCGAATCGTTCGGGTGCCATACGGCGCGTAGTCGTAGCGCTCGATCGCCTTGCCGTTCTCGTCGGTGATCGCCACGGCGTTGCCGATCGAGTCGTAGACCGGAATCGTCACCGTCTCGAGAACGCCGTCGCCCCCATTTCCATCGCCGTCGGTCTCCTGGCGCACCACCTCGTCGAGCCCCTGGCCGTTGATTCGTCGCATGGCGAGCTGGCCGTCCGCGTAGCGCTCGAGAAGTCGCCAGCCGGACCAGACCCATTCCTGCGTCTCGCCTCCGACCTCGCGTTTCGTCAGCCGGTTGAAGGCGTCGTACTCGTAGCGCGCGATCTCGCCGACGCCGTCGCGGGTCACCCGCGTCAGGCGATTCCTGTAGTCCCAGGCGAAGCGGTCGATTCCCTTGCGCACGAGATTGCCGTTGCCGTCCCAGGCGAGCGGTTGGCCGGCAAACGAGCCCGGGCGGTTTCTTCCCGAACCGTCGGGCGGGCTGGACTGGTGGCTCGAGATCGCGTAGCGCTCAGGCCGCTGATCGAGCAGGTTCTCCGCGGCGTCGTAGGAGTAGCTGAACGAGTCGGGGAGCGCCGCGACCGTGGCAGCGGTCGGGGTGGAGTTGTTCGGCGCGAGCGCGAGCGGATTCTCGGTCTTCGCCGCCTCGATCAGTCGGCCGGCGTCGTCGTAGGCGACGACGTAGCCCTGGCTGTTGAGATCCTCGCGCTGCACGGCCGTCTTCAGGTTGCGCGGGCTCCAGGAGAGAAGCTCGGTAAAAGGGGTGAAGCTGGGGCCGCCGAGGGTCGAGCGCGTCGGCCTTCGGGCAGGGTCGTAGGTCGT
>JAGPDF010000122.1 GCA_018057705.1 Thermoanaerobaculia bacterium
ACCGCCGCCTGTAGGCAGAGGAGGCACCTCGACAGCCTGGATTCCCCGCGCACCTCCCGAATCTAGCACTGCCCCTCCGGCCGGACAGTGGAAAACTCGTGACAGTTACCGATTTTCCGGTCGCCCGACTTCAGCTTCGAGCCTGCGTCCGAAATGGGTAACTGTCACGAGTTTCTCCGAGTTTCTCCCGCGCTCGGAACAGGAGCTGGAAAAACCGTGACAGTTACCGATTTTCCGGTCGCCCGGCTTCAGCTTCGAGCCTGCGGCCGAAAAGGGTAACTGTCACGAGTTTCCCGAAAAGGGTAACTGTCACGAGTTTTTCCGGTGGGCTACCGGGCGCTCGGGGGAAAGATGGTCTTCCAGTCGTTTCTCATGCTGACGACGGTCCAGCCGTTGGCTTTCGCCTCGTCGAGTCCCTTGTCGAGTTTGCCGATGTGCGAGTCGCGGTCGTAGGCCCACTCGCGCGCGGCGTCGTCGTGGTGGACGTAGAGCGCGAAGCGCGGTCCGGCGCCGGCGGTCGTCCACTGCAGCATCTGCAGGTCGCCGTCGGAGTTGCCGAAAGCGGCGATGGGCCGGCGGCCGATGTGCTGCTGGATGCCGACCGGCTTGCCCTCCTTGTCGTCGATGAAGTTGAGCTCGGGCAGGCGCACGAGCACGGGCTTCCCGTCGCGGAGCTCGAACTTGGTCCGGATGCTCGAGCCCACGATCTGCTCCGGGGGGATGCCGTAGACGCGCTCCGCCCAGGGGCGCATGAACTCGATACCGCCGCCGGAGACGATGAAGGTCTTGAAGCCGTTCGCCCGCAGGTAGGTGAGCAGCTCGAGCATCGGCTGGTAGACCATTTCGGTGTAGAGCTTGCCGGTCTTCGGATGCTTCGCGGTGGTGATCCAGTCGGTGACGATGCGGTCGAACTCCTCGGTCGTCGTGCCGGCGTGGGTGGCCATCGCCATCTCGAGCAGGCCGTGCTCGCCCGCGGCGAGGGCGCCCTTCATGTCGCCCCGGAGCACCGAGGCGAACGGCTCCTGGGTCTTCCACTCCGGATGCTGCGGCGCGAGCGCCCGGATGCGGTCGAAGATGAAGAACGCCTGGAAGTACATCGGCTGCTCGGCCCAGAGGCAGCCGTCGTTGTCGAACGTCGCGATGCGCTCGGCGAGGGGGACGAAGTCCGGCGTTCCGGGCGTCGTCACCCGGGCGACGAACCCGGTGATCGCGCGCTTCGCCGCGCCGTCGTTCCAAGCGGGAAGTGGGTCTGCGGCTCGGGCTGCAGGAGCGGTGAAGATCGCTGCCCAGCAGAGGAGAGCCATCCAGCGTTTGCCGGCAGTCCGGGTTCTCATGGCGGTGCTCCTTGGCAAAGAAAAGCGCCGCACCCGTCGATAGCACGAGTGCGGCGGACCTGATGGGGGTCGAAGCGCGAACGGGACGGGACTTCGGTCGTCGCGCTATTGCGCGCTTTGGAGCTTGGCCAGAACCTGATCGAGGCTGAAGCTGCCGGGCTTCTGGCTCGGCGGGAACTCCTTGAAGGTGGCGAGGAACTGCCCGACGTACTGCTGCGCCGGCACGAGCAGGAACATGCGGTCGGCGCGCCATTTCCAGTACTGCCAGCTGTGCTCGGCGAGCTCGAACGGGTCAGCGCGAATGTTGAAGAGGCGCGGGACGCGCAGCTCGACGAACGGCTCCTCCCAGACATCGAAGCCGTGGGCGCGCTGCTCGGCGAAGACGATCTTCCACTGGTTGACGCGCATGGCCACGAGCGAGCCGTCGTCGTTGAAGTAGAAGAACTCCTTGCGCGGGCTCGGCGCCTTGCCGGCGAGTGCCTCGGTGATGTTGTAGCCGTCGAGATGCACCTTGAACGTCTTGCCGCCCACGTTCATGCCCTTCTTGAGCTGGTCGACCACATCCGGCACGCCGGCTGCGGCCATGATCGTCGGGATCATGTCCTCGTGGGCGAAGATGTCGTTGAGCACGGAGCCGGGCTGGATGACGCCCGGCCACCTGATCATCGCCGGGACGCGATAGCCACCCTCCCAGTTGGTGTTCTTCTCGCCGCGGAACGGCGTCGTGCCGCCGTCGGGCCAGCTCGCCACTTCGGCGCCGTTGTCGGTCGAGTACATGACGATGGTGTTCTGGTCGAGGCCGAGCTCCTTCAGCTTGTCGAGGAGTTGGCCGACGTGACCGTCGTGCTCGACCATGCCGTCGGGGTAGACCCCGAGGCCGGTCTTGCCCTGGCTCTCCGCCTTCAAGTGGGTGTTGATGTGCATCCGCGTCGAGTTCCACCAGAGGAAGAACGGCTTGTCGCTCTTCGCGGCCTTGGTGAGGTAGTCGAGCGAGGCAGCGGTCACCTCCTCGTCGATCGTCTCCATCCGCTTCTTGCCCAGCGGACCCGTGCTCTCGATCTTCTGGGTTCCGTCGGGCATCGCCCAGGTGTGGATCACGCCGCGGGTCTGGAACCGCTTGATGAGCGCCGGGTCCTTGAAGTAGTCGGGGCTCTCGAACTCCTCCTCGGCGTTGAGGTGGTAGAGCGAGCCCATGAACTCGTCGAAGCCGTGGGCCGTCGGCAGATGCTCGTCGAGGTCGCCGAGGTGGTTCTTGCCGAACTGCGCGGTCATGTAGCCCTGCGCCTTGAGGAGCTGTGCGAGCGTCACGTCGCGCGCCTGGAGGCCCTCCGGAGCGCCCGGCAGGCCGACCTTCAAGTTGCCAGTGCGGAAGCCACTCTGGCCGGTGATGAACGCCGAACGGCCCGCCGTGCAGCTTTGCTGGCCGTACCAGTCGGTGAAGAGCGCGCCCTCCTTGGCGATGCGATCGATGTTGGGCGTCTTGTAGCCCATCATCCCCTGGTTGTAGGCGGAGATGTTCCAGTAGCCGATGTCGTCGCCCCAGATGACCAGGACGTTCGGCTTCTTGGCCGCCGGCTTGGCGGCCTGGGCGTCGGCGGGGGCGGCGGCGATGATCCCAAGGATCAACGCCGCGGCGGCGCAACTGCTCACCAGTCTCGAATTCATCGGTTCCGTCTCCCTCGGTAGCAGTGAATGGCGGTCATCGCCATTCAAGGTCGTCGATTCGATCGTGCGAAACCCGGCGAGCCTCCGCCGGGGCGTGCGAGCCTGCACCTTGTCCCGGTCTCAGGCTCCAGAGTCGATCTGTTTTCGAGCTTCATCGCAGGTCGGCCGGTGCCGTCGCGCTGCGGATGGCGTCGATGAGCGCCGTGCCGCGGAACGGCTTCGCCAGGAACGCCGCCACTCCGTGCCTCGCCGCCTCTTCACGCAGGCCCGGGCCGTCGTGGGCGGTGATCAGGATCAGCGGCGGCTGCCAGCCGCGGGCGTGAATGGCGTCGAGCATCTCGAGGCCGTTCGCCGCCGGCAGCTTCCAGTCGCTGACGATGCAGGCGGCTGTCGCAGCGGCGCCGTTCGCCAACAGTTCCTCGGCGGACGGATACATCTTCGACTCGATGCCGGCAGCGCCGAGCAGGCGTTCGATCGCCTCGCGGAGGCTCGCGTCGTCCTCCACGACCAGCACCTTGCGTCCCGGCATCGACATTGCGAATCTCGACTTTCGAAAAGTGCGAACTCGGACGACGATGGAGTCGGCCGAACGGGTCTGCTCGCACATCGTCGCATCGCGTGGCGGGCGCTGCCATTGGCAGTAGGGGCGCCACGTCTGCCCGAAGGGGCAGCCGTTGTGGAAACGGGGGCGGCGGGTGAGGGGCCGAGGACCGTGGGTCAGCCGGCGGCGAGCTGGCGCAGCCGCTCGGCGTAGGCGCCGAGCTCTGCCGCGGAGCCGACTCCCAGCTTGGCGAGAACCTGCGCGCGGTCGGCTTTGACGGTGCGTTCGGCGATACCCAGCTGGCCGGCGATCTGCTTGTTGAGACGGCCGGCGACGACGAGCTCGAAGACCTCGCGTTCGCGTGGCGTGAGGTTCGCGAAGCGGGCGCGCAGCCGGCTCGCTTCGGCGCGATCGGCGCGTCCGGCGGCGTCGAGCGCGAGCGCTCTTTGAAGCGCCTCGAAGAGCGTTTCGCGCTCGACCGGCTTGGCGAGGAAATCGACCGCGCCGGTCTTCATCGCCCGCACGCTCGTCGGCACGTCGGCGTGGCCTGTCAGGAAGATGACCGGCAACCGGATGCCCTTGTCGCGCAGGGCCTCCTGCAGGTCGAGGCCGGAGGGGCCCGGCATGCGCAGGTCGAGGAGCACGCAGCCAGGCCGGTCAGGGAGGGGATTCAGCAGGAAGTCGCCCGCCGAGCCGTAGCCCCGCGCCTCGAAGCCACCGGCCGAGAGCAGCAGCAGCAGCGCGGAGCGCAGGGAGTCGTCGTCGTCGACGACATGGATGAGCGGCTTCGGACTCATGTTCGTTCCGGAAGAGTCTATTCCTGCGCGCCGGTCGGGAGCACCAGGTGAAAGACGGCACCGCCGTCGGCGTTGTTTTCGGCCCAGATGCGCCCCCCCTGGGCCTCGACGAGCGTGCGGGCGATCGAGAGGCCGAGGCCCATGCCCTCCTCTTTGGTGGTGAAGAACGAATCGAAGAGCCGCGGCAGGTGCTCGGGCGCGATCCCGGGGCCGCGGTCGCGGACATCGATCTCGATGCTCGCGGCGCCCGCCCGGACGGCGATCACGATGATGCGCCGTTCTTCGGGCGCGTCGGCGATCGCGTCCATCGCGTTCATGACCAGGTTGATCAGCACCTGCTGGAGGTGGACCCGGTCCCCGAAGATGGTCGTCGCGATGCGCGCCGGCTGTACCTCGAGCGTCACGCGCCGGCGGCGAGCCTCGGAGCGCAGCAGGATCTCGATTTCCCGCGCGACCTCATCGACCTCGAACGGGCGGCGCTCGACCTCGTTCCTGGTGATGAGGGTCCGCAGCCGGCGGATCACTTCGCTCGCCCGCAGGTCGTCGCGGCGGATGTTGGCGAGAATCGACGCGAGCTCGTGTCGCCGGTCGCCGCCGGCCCCGAGAATGAGATCGGCGGCGTCGGCATTGGCGAGGATGGCACCCAGTGGCTGGTTGATCTCGTGCGCGATCGAGCCCAGCAGCTCGCCGGCGACCGCGAGCCTCGAGGCGTGCGCGAGCTCGCTGCGGCGGCCCTGCTCGGAGATCTCGGCAGCGCGCCGCCGGCGACGTTCCTCGAGCAGCAGGCCGATCAGCGCCGCCTGAAGCGCCAGCACCACGAGTGCGAGGAGCGCTTGAGAGCGATAGGCCTCGAAGAGGGTCGGTTCGCGGAAGAGGACGATGGCGGCGGCCGGGATGGAACGTTCGTCGATCTTCCAACGGCGAATCTGTCGCCAGTCGACGTGGAGAGCCGACGGCACCTCCGGCGGCAACTCGAGCGACGAGGGCAGTGCGCCGCCGAGCAACTGCGTCGTCGCGCGCCCGGCCTCTTCGCCGGCCTCCGTGAAACTCGAGACGAATCCGCCGACGGCACCCGTGCCGAGGATCGTTGTGTAGGCGCCGTAAACGGGCGCCTTCGAGACGGTCGCCATGGCCTCGACGCTGTCGCGCGGCAGGAAGATTCGCCCTGCGCCGTCGCGGAAGAACCCGGGAGTGAAGACGATGGAGTCGCTGCCCAGGTCGCCGAGCCGCTCGAGGAGCTCGGCGGCCGGCAGCGCCGACAGGAACTCGACGCTCAGCCGGTCCTTGAAGGCCCCGGCCGCCACCCGCAAGCGGGACTCGGCGAGGCGATCCCACGCGGCGCTACCGGTGACGATCCAGAGTCGGCGGGCGGTGGGATGCCACTGCATCGCCTGCGTGACGGTTCCCGCGAAATCGAACTCCAGGGGAATACCGACCACGTCGGCGGGAAGCGGTTCGAGCTCGCGGACGGCGGTCCGCGCGACCGCCGAGTAGACGAGCGGTACTCCGGCGAAGACGTCGTCGCGGTGCTGCAGAAGGAATCGCAGCGCCTCCTCGCCCGCGGCGACCAGCACGTTCGGAGGCCGAAGCGCGTACTTGTCGCGCAGGTAGGTCCCCATGATCTGAAGATGTCCGGGGCTCTCGAAGCGCGGAAAGTCGAGGAACTCGTCGAAGATCTCGATCCGCGGTCCAGGAGTCGGCGAGAGCACCCGGCGTAGGCCGGTATCGAACTCGACGTTCGCCGGCAGCAGCCGACCGTTGGAGTAGAGCACCAGGATGCGTTGGGCCGCGGCAGGCGTCGTTGCCGTCGCTGGAGGGGGCGCAGGCAGCCAGCCGGCCAGGAGTCCCGCCAGGAGCAGGGGGCCGACCTTCGAGTCCGGCAATCGGGGCATGCGGGGCGAATCGTACCTGATCGAGCGCACTGCGAAGGGGCGGAGATCCGCGGGCTAGCGATCGCTGTCGGCGGCCGGGGGCACTGCCGCCGGCGCGGCGGGCGACACCTCACCCGTGCGCTCGAGCTTCCCGAGGCGCTCGTAGCCCGTGGGGATCGTCGCCTTGAAGCGCTCGGCGGAGGCGTCCACGGCGAAGTTCCAGTCGCGGAAGACCAAGGTCGAGCGCGCCGGCCCCGGCTCGTCCTTGTAGACCAGCATGATCTGACAGGGGAGTGCCCTCTTGCCCTCTTCGATCCAGAGCTGCCAGTCCACGCGTTCCTGGCTGTAGACGAGACGGTCGCACTTTTTCTTGCCGATCGTCTCGATCGAGACCCAGCCGCCGCTCCGCTCGGGAGCCAGTGCGTCGTCCCAGAGCGCGCCGGAAAGCAGGTCGGTCATCGGCCGGAGGAGGTCGATCCGTTCCCCGATGGCGCCCAGGGCGAGATCGAGATCGCCTGGAATCTCCTCCTGCGTCCAGCTCTTCTCGTCGTCGGAGATCCTCGTGAGAGTCGACTCCGAGTACCAGACCTGCTCCTCCCGGTCGCCCCGGGCGCCGAACCAGGCGGCGTTCGGGCGGCGGACGGCGACCTCGCGCACGAGATCCCGTTTCGCGAGCTCGGCGATCTCCTGGATCTTCTGTCCTCCGGGGCTCCGCAGGTGATACTCGTCGGCGGTGAAGGTGAAGTTGGGCGCGCTGGCGAGATGCTCGCGGAACGCCCTTAGCCTGGCGTCTCCGAACGCCCGCTTCTCCTGCACGCTCTCCGGCCAGCCGGTACAACCGCCGATCCAGAGGCCGGCGAGAACGCCCACCACCAGAGTCGGCGAGAGCCACGCCAGGCGGGCTGTGCTGTTCGCAATCGTCATCCTCGTCGTTCTCCTCTGGAGGCGGATGCTACGGCCTCGCCCGCGCGGGTCCGATCTATCATCTCAGCTCCGCCGATCCTGGCCGGTCGGATTCTCCGCGGCGGCTGCAAGTGAAGCGAGCGATTGCCGAGATCGTCGATTCTCGGTGGACGGCGGTTGTTTGCGCCTTCGCCGATCCGCCTGGCGGAGAGCGAGCCCGCCCCGGCGCTCGCGGCGCCGCGATTCGGCAGCCCCCTGCGGCCTTGGTAAGGTTGGCGCAGCGATGATCCTGGCGGGCGATATCGGCGGTACCCAGACGACGCTGGCGGTGTTCGCCGCCACTGGCGGGCCCGGCGGGCCCGATGGCCCCGGCGGCCCCGACG
>JAGPDF010000123.1 GCA_018057705.1 Thermoanaerobaculia bacterium
CCGAGCGCGATGGCGCTCGCGTGCAGGAGGTAGATGTCGCGTAGCGCCAGCGCCAGTGCGAGGGGCGCGCCGAGCGCCCGGGTGATGTGGGTGAAGGCGAACGGTTCGGTGGCGGTCGAGAGGCGGCGGATCGTGCCGCCGCCGGCCTCGACGAGGAAGCACTCGCCGTCTTCGTGGGTGACGCGGTAGCCGCCGGCATCGCCGCGCTCCGAACGGATGCGCTCGACGCCGCCGGCCAGGAGGCCGGGACCGTCGTAGATCGGCGAGAAGCTCTGGTCGCGCGGCGGGCGAAGGCGCCGCCCCAGCTCGGCGGGGGCCGCGTCGTGGGTGAGAGGCAGATCGCTCCAGACGTTCTCGCCGGCGAGCCGCTGCTCGAAGCCGTGGCTGGCGCTCTCGCGATCGAGATGGAGAACGATCGTCTGGGCGGGATGGGGCGCCATGACAGCAAGTCTAGCCGGGGCGCGATAGATTGCACCGGTCATGCCTCTGCCGCGGCACTTCGTCCTTCATCTCGTGTCGCTCGCCTTCGCGATCGCGATCGCCTTCGCGCTCATCGAGCCGGTGCCGGTGACGCTCGAGACCGCCACCCAGGGGATGACCTTCCCGATCGACAAACTGGTGCATTTCGGCCTGTTCCTGGTGGCCGCCGTGCCCTGGCGGCGTTCGCTCGCGGTGGCGGGCGTGCCGTCACCCGGTGTCGCGGTCGTCGTGGCGGCTGCTGCTTACGGCGGGCTGCTCGAGATCGTTCAGGGGCTCTTCACGGCGCGCGACGCCGAGCTCCTGGACATGGCGGCGGGGGCCCTCGGGGCCGCCGTCGCGGTGGGACTCCTGCGCTGGGTGCGACCTCCGAAGGTCCCGGCGTGACTTGGGGGTCGGTCGGCTCGCCACCCCAGGAACTTGCCGTGCCCACCGATTTCTCCCAGAATGCAGGCGAAGTGCCCACATGATGAGAGGTCGAGAGTGAATCCCGCCGGCCCTTCCGTGCTCATCGTGGACGACGATGCGCAGTTGGGCCGGCTGGTCGCGACCGTCGCGGAGAAGTGCGGTTTCGCAGCCCGCGTCGCGTTGAGCGCGCGCGAGGCGTGGCTGGCGCTCGACCCCGAGCCGACGCTGGTGCTGCTCGACCTGAACATGCCCGACGCCGACGGCCTCGAGGTGCTCCGCGAGCTCGCCTCACGGCGCTGTGCGGCGCAGATTCGCGTCTTCAGCGGCACCGATCCGAGGATTCTGCGCTCGGCTGCCCAGCTCGGTCGCGACTTCGGCCTGTCGATGGGCGAACCGCTCGCGAAGCCGGTCTCCGTGGCGGAGCTGCGCGCCATGTTCGACGAGCTCGCGCGGACGGTCGCGGCCGGTGCGCCGAAGCCGGCGACGGCCCAGGCCGGTCTGCCGGCGCCGCCCCGGGTTACGGCCGACGAGTTGCGCCAGGCGATCCGGAGCGGCGAGCTCTTCGTCGTCTTTCAGCCGATCCTCGACCTCGCGACACTTTCGCCGCTGGGCGCCGAAGCCCTCGTGCGTTGGCGCCACCCGGTCCACGGCATCGTGCCGCCGGTGCACTTCGTGCCGCTCGCCGAGAGCTCCGGCCTCGCGGTCGAGATGACCGAGCGGATCTTCGCTCTCGCGCTCGAGTTCGCCGGCCGGCCCGAGTATGTCTGGGAGGGGAGGCCCCTGGCGATCTCGGTCAACGTGGCGGCGGCAGCGCTGATCGAGTTCGACCTCGCGGCTCGGCTCGCCGCGCTGATGCCCGCGCACGGAGTCTCCCCCCATCGCCTCGTCGTCGAGGTGACCGAAACGGTGATGAGCGCCGACCGCACGCGGGTGCTCGAGGTTCTCAGCCGATTGCGCCTGCGCGGAGTCGAGCTGTCGATCGACGACTTCGGCACCGGCACCTCTTCCCTCGAGCGGCTCGATCAGTTTCCGTTCACCGAGCTGAAGATCGAGCGCGCCTTCATCGCCGATCTGCTGCGGCGGCCCGAAGCGGAAGCGATCGCGCGTTCGACGATCGAGCTGGCGCGCCGGCTCGATCTGCGGGTCGTAGGCGAGGGGATCGAGGACCTGCCGACGCTCGAGTGGCTGCGCGCCGCCGGCTGTCAGACGGGCCAGGGGTTTCTGTTTTCCCGCGGTCTCGAAGCCCACGACTTCCTGGGCTGGATCGGCGGCTGGACCGAGCGGCGCACGGCGCTCCTCCACCCTTCGTCGCCCTGAACCCCAATCGCCCGCCGCCGATCGCCGGCTGCCGCCGCTCGATCTTCGCTCTCGCCTGCGTTCTCCTGCCCCCATGCAATCTCCGCCCTCGGGCGAGCGGAGGAGTAGACTGCCTTCAGCCCGCGACCTCGGTGCTGTGTGCGACAGGGGCGATTCGCCCTTTCCTCCGGGTCTCGTGAGGAGGTCGTTCCCCGCCGCGTAGGGGAAATGCGCGGTGCGAGAGGCGCTCGATGGCCGTGCGGCAGGATAGCTTCGAGCTCGGAACGGCCCGCGTCTGCGGAGCCATCGCGGCGGGCTTCGGGTGCCTCGCGCTTTTTGGCTGGGCCTTGGAGCTGCCGTTCCTGGCGACGTTCGGAGAGGGCAGGATCCCGATGGCGCCGAGCACGGCGGTGCTCTTCGTCCTCTACGGGGCAGCCGTGCTCCTCTCGGCACGGCGACCGCTCGGCCGCGGCGCGCGCGGCCTCGGCGGAGGCCTGGTTGCCGCCGGGGCGCTGGTCGCGGCGGGGCTCCTGGTCCTGTCGTTTCTCGGCATCCTTCCGGCCGCCGAGCTCCTCGGCTTTGCCGAGCGCGGCGCGCTCGGCAAAGCCCCCATCGGCCACATGTCGCCGGTGGTGGCGAGCTGCTTTCTCCTGGCGAGCCTGTCGTATCTCGGCTCTCTGGCGTCTGCCGCGTCGCCGCGGCCGGGCGGACCCGGCGCCTGGACCGGCCGAGCGGCCCGCTGGACCGCCGGTCTCGTGCTCGCCACGAGCCTCCTGCTCGTCCTCGCCTATCTCTTCGGCAGCCCCCTTCTGTATGGCGGATCCTTCATCCCGCCCGCGGCGACGACCAGCCTCGCCCTCACGGCTCTCGGTATGGCGCTGGTGGCGCTCGCCGGTCGGGCCGTCCGTCCCCCGGCGTCGACGACGGCAGTGCCGCGCCAGGGTGTGCCGCGGGCGCTCGTGGTCATCGTCGTCGTGCTCGCCGCGGGCATCATCGCCCTGGGCGGCCGGTTCTTCCGGGCGGAGGCCGAGCGCGATCGCGCGGTGGTGGAGCAGCAGCTCGCGGTCGCCGTCGAGCTCAAGGCGAGCGAGCTCGCGCAGTGGCGGGCGGAGCGCCTGGGAGACGCCTCCATTCTGCTCGGCAATCCTGTTTTTTTCGCGCAGTTTCGTAGCCTGCTCGACGACGCGCAGGCTGGGGGGGCGACAGAACCGCTGCGGACCTGGCTGACGAAGGTGCAGTCCAGCTACTTCTACGATCAGGTCTCCCTGCTCGACTCCCAGGGCCGCGAGCGGCTGGTCGTTCCGGCGGGGCGACACGCCGTCGCCGCCGTCATCGCCCGGCGGGCGCCCGAGATTCTGCGGACGACGGGAGTGACTTTCGAGGACTTCTACCGCGACGAGCGCGATGGGCGGATCTACCTCAGCCTGCTCGTCCCGATCCGCGACGTGCAGGGCCTGGCTCTGGGCATCGTCGTGCTCACGATCGATCCCGAGCAGTACCTCTTTCCGCTCCTCCAGCGTTGGCCGACGCCTTCCCGGTCGGCCGCGACACTGCTCATCCGTCAGGGCGGCATCGAAGGGCTCTTTCCCGACGAGCTCGCGGCCGGCGCGACCCCGGCGTCGAGGCAGCGCCTTCCGCTGGCGAACCCGGACGCCATCGACGTCGAGGCCGTCCTGGGTGAGGAGGGAATCGTCGAAGGGCGGGACGACCGCGGTGTTCAGGTGCTCGCTGCAGTTCGGCCGATCCCCGACTCGCCGTGGACGCTGGTGGCGCGCATCGACGCCGAGGAGGCCAACGAGCCGCTTCGCGAGCAGCTACGGGAGATGATCGTGCTGGTCCTGGCCCTGCTGGCGGCCGCGGTGGCGGGGTTGGGAGTCGTCTGGCGGGAGATCCGCGTGCGCGAGCTGCGCGGGCGCTTCGAGGCGGACCGCGAGAGCGCCTGGCTGCATGACGTGGTCGCGCGGAGCCTGAACGAGGTCTATGTCTTCGACCCCGAGACGCTGAAGTTCCGTTTCGTCAATCGCGGCGCCTGCGAGAACCTCGGTTACACTCCAGAGGAGCTCGCCGGCCTCACGCCGGTCGATCTCGAGCCGGAGTTCACGATCGGGACCTTCCGCGCCCTGCTCGCGCCATTGCGCGCGCCCGAGCGGCCCAAAATCACGTTCGAAGGCACGCACCGGCGAAAGGACGGCTCCGATTATCCCGTCGAAGTCCACTTGCAGCTCGTCGATTCGGGCGCGACAGGGGCCTTCCTCGCGGTGATCGACGACATCACCGTGCGCCGGCGCGCCGAACGCCACATCCAACAGTTGAACCGCGTCTACGCCTTGCTGAGCGAGGTCAACCAGGCGATCGTACGCGTGCGCGCGCCCCAGGAGCTGTTCGCCGAGGCCTGCCGCATAGCGGTCGAGACGGGCGGCTTCCGGATGGCCTGGATCGGTCTGGTGGACGCGACCGCGAAGCGCCTTCGCCCCGTGGCGCACGCCGGGGTGACGGACGGCTATCTCGAGAGATTGCAGATCCCCCTCGGCAGCGGCGACGATCCACGCGCGCTGGGACCGACGGCGAGCGCCCTGCGCGAGGGAGTGCACTCGGTCTGCAACGATATCGAGCATGACCCGCTCATGGCCCCCTGGCGGGATGATGCTCTGAAGCTCGGCTACCGTGCTTCGGCGGCGTTTCCGCTGATCGTTTCTGGCAAACCTCTCGGAGCCTTCAGTCTCTACGCCGGCGAGCCGGGCTTTTTCGACGCGAAGGAGTTGCAACTGCTCGACGAGCTGGCGACGGACCTCGCGTTCGCGATGGAGATGCGCCAGCTCGAGGAGACGCGACACCGACTGGCTACGGCGATCGAGCAGTCACCGGTGGCGGTGACCATCACGGACGCCGAGGGCCGGATCGAATACGTGAACCCCGCCTTCACGGAGATCACCGGCTATACATCCGAGGAGGCGCTGGGCGGCAATCCCCGGATGCTCAAGTCGGGGCGCCAGGAGCCGGCCCTGTACCAGGAGCTCTGGGCCACGATTCGCGCCGGCCGGAGCTGGCGCGGCGAGCTCGTGAACCGGCGCAAGGACGGCAACCTCTACACCCAGGAGCTGACCATCGCCCCCGTCCGTGGCGCCGCGGAGAGGGTGACCCACTTCATCGCCATCAGCCAGGACGTCAGCCGGCGAAAGCAAGTGGAGCAAGAGCTTCAGAGCGCCGAGGCGCGCTATCGCGGCCTGTTCGAACAGTCGCCGGACGGCGTCTTGCTGATCGACACCGAAACACTCCAGACCCTCGAGGCGAATGAAGCCGCACATTCGCAGCTCGGCTACTCTCTCGAGGAGTTTGCCGCCCTGGAAATCTCCGACTACGAGGCCCAGGAGACACCGGAGGAAACCCGCCGGCACATCGAGAAGGTGCTGGCCGAAGGTTCCGACGATTTCGAGACTCTGCACCGGACCAAGGACGGCGAGATCAGAAACGTCCACGTCTGGACGAGGAGAGTGCAACTCGGCGAGCGCAATGCGCTCCACAGCATTTTCGAGGACGTCACCGAGCGCAAGCGTGACGAGGCGGCGCTTCGACTCTCGGAGAAGCGCTATCGGGCGCTTTTCGACCGCAGCCTCGCGGGGGTCTATCGCACTACACTCGATGGCCGCATCCTCGAATGCAACGAGGCCTTTGCCCGCATCTTCGGCTTCGCTTCGCGAGCCGAAGCCCTGCTCGGAACCGCCAGCACTCTCTACCCGACACCTGCGGACCGCGCCGACTTCCTCTCGCGGTTGCGATCCACCGGCGTCATGGTGAACCGCGAGTTCGAAGGGCGGCGACAGGACGGAGGCACGGTGTGGTTGCTGGAAAACGCCCACCTCTTCGACGGCGGGGATTCGCTGACCAGCGAAGTGATCGAGGGCACGCTGCTCGACATCACCGAGCGGAAGAATCTGGAGATGGAGCTGCGTCAGTCGCAGAAGATCGAGGCGATCGGGCGGCTGGCGGGCGGCGTGGCGCACGACTTCAACAACATCACGGGAGTGATCCTGGGCTACGGCGAGCTGGTGCGGTCCGAGGTCGAGCCGGGGACGCCGGTCGCCGAGTACGTGACGGAGATGGTGCAGGCGGCGGAGCGGGCGGCGACCCTCACCCGCCAGCTGCAGGCCTTCAGCCGCAAGCAGATCCTGCAGCCCCGGCGGCTCGACTTGAACGAGCTGGTCGCCAACGCGCACCGGATGCTGGACCGGGTGATCGGCGAGGACATCGCGCTCGTCGTTCGCCCGGCGCCGACGCTCGGGACGGTGCTCGCCGATCCCGGGCAGATCGATCAGATCCTGCTCAATCTCGCCATCAACGCGCGCGATGCGATGCCCGAAGGGGGCACGCTGACGATCGAGACCGCCGATATCGAGCTGGCCGAGGAGACCCCGGCGCCCGACCGTCCGGCGATGGTGCCGGGACGCTACGTGAGGCTCGCCGTGTCGGATACAGGAGTGGGCATGGACGCCGAGACCCAGCGGCGGATCTTCGAGCCGTTCTTCACCACCAAGCCACCGGGTCAGGGCACCGGGCTGGGTCTCGCGACGGTCTACGGCATCGTCAAGCAGAGTGGCGGCTACATCTGGGTCGACAGCGAGCCGGGCCTCGGCACGACGTTCCAGATCTACCTGCCGCGGATCGACGAGCCACCCCACGGCAACCGTCCGGGCGTGCCGCCCGCCATGCCGCCCGCCATGTCGCCCGCCTTGTCGCATGGGGGCCACGAGACCGTTCTGCTGGTCGAGGACAATCCGGCGCTGCGCGACGTGACCCGGCGGCAGCTCGAGGCGGCCGGCTACACCGTGTTGCTGGCGGGTGACGGCGAAGAGGCGCTGGCCCTCGCCGGGACGCACGCGGCGCCGATCGACCTGCTGCTCACCGACGTCGTGATGCCGAAACTGGGGGGCGGCGAGCTCGCCGGGCGGCTGGTGGCGTTACGACCCGGCCTGCCGGTGCTCTTCATGTCGGGTTACACCGACGGCGCGATCGCCCAGCACGGCATGCTCGCGGACGGTATCGCGCTGCTCGAGAAGCCGTTCAGCGGCAAAGGACTGGTGCAGGCGGTGCGCAAGGCGCTCGACCGCACGACCGCGAGCGGCACGTCGTCCTGAGGCGCCGGGCGGCGATCGTGAGCCGCTGCGGTTTTCAGCCGACGGTCGCGTAGGTGCTCTGGTCGTAGGCGGCGACGACTTCGTCGGGCCTGCCGTCGGCGACCAGGTGCCCGCGGTCGAGCCAGAGCGCGCGGCTGCAGGTCTCGAGGACGATCTGCGCCGAGTGCGA
>JAGPDF010000124.1:0-5091 GCA_018057705.1 Thermoanaerobaculia bacterium
TCGGAGTTCATCCGGTCGGCGGGACGGAGTACATGTTCGATCCCGCGAAGCCGCTCTGGCTCCGCGGCCTTTCTCTCTTCCATCTCTGGACGGTGCCGCTGCTCGTCTGGCTGGTGCGTCAGGTCGGCTACGACCGCCGCGGCTGGAGATTGCAGACCGCGATCGCCGGCGTGCTCTTCCCGCTCGGCGTCATGGCAGGTACTCCCGAGCAGAATCTGAACTGGATGTACGCGCCGTTCGGGCTGCCGCAGACCGTACTCGATCCGCTGCTCTTCGCGATCGTCGCCGTGCCGCTCGCGGCCGTGCTGCTCTTCCTGCCCGGCGACTGGATCGCGCGCTGGCTCCTGCTCCGCTGGCCGGTGCACCGGGCGGCGGGCTGAAGCGCTCCGGCGTCGCGATCTCAGCTGGGATGGAGCAGTGTCCGCCAGACGGTGTCGGCGTCGGCGGGGCGGCTGAAGTGGAATCCCTGGACGAACTCGCAGTTCATCTCGTCGAGCTGGTTTCTCTGATCGAGAGTCTCGACCCCTTCGGCAACCACGGAAAGACCGAGTCCGGCGGCGAGCCGGACGATGTTGCGCACCACCTCTCCGCCGTCCGTGCCGTTCGACAGGTTGTGGATGAACGAGCGGTCGATCTTCAGGACGTCGACGTTCAGGCTGGTGAGATAGGAGAGTGAGGAATAGCCGGTGCCGAAGTCGTCGATGCAGACCCCGATGCCCAGCGACCGGAGCTGCTTGAGCATCGCGTTCGCAGCCTGGGGGTTGTGCACCAGCAGGCCCTCCGTGACCTCGAGCTTGAGCAGGCGCGGCGGCAGGCCGGTCTTCTCGAGGAGGCCCACGATGTCGCGGACCAGATGTTGCTGGGCGAAGAGCTTCGGGGAGAGGTTGACGCTCATCGTGAGCTTCTCCCAGGCCGGGTCGGCCTCGCGCCAGACGCGGAGCTGGCGGCAGGCCTCTTCGAGCACCCACATGCCGAGCGGAACGATGAGCCCGGTCTCCTCGGCGGCGCTGATGAACTGGGCAGGCTCGACCAGTCCGCGCTCCGGATGGTGCCAGCGCACCAGCGCCTCGAAACCGGTGATCTCCGCCTGGCGCAGGGCCAGGATCGGCTGGTAATAGACCTCGAACTCCTGGCGCTCGACCGCGCGGCGCAGGTCGTTCTCGAGCTGCAACTGCGCCATGACCTCGGTGCGCATCTCGCCGGTGAAGACCTGGGAGCGGCCGCGTCCGGCGATCTTGGCGCGGTACATCGCGGTGTCGGCGTCGCGCAGCAGCCCTCCCAGGTCGGCGCTCTCCCCGCTGCCGAGCGAGATTCCGATCGAGACGGTGACGAAGAGCTCGTGGTCGGCAACCACGAACGGCTGTGTGAACGCGGCATGGATCCGGCTCGCGATCTCGGTCGACTCGTCGAACTCGGTGATCTCCTCGAGGAGCACCGCGAATTCGTCGCCACCCAGGCGGGCCACCGTGTCGCCCGGCCGGATGCACGATTCGATGCGGCCGGAGACGGCCACCAGGAGCTGATCGCCGACCGGATGTCCGAGGCTGTCGTTGACTACCTTGAAACGGTCGAGGTCGAGGAAGAGCACACCGAAGAGGTTGCGGGGGCCGCGCTTGGCGCGTGCCCGGGCGCGCTCGAGGCGATCGAGGAAGAGGGCGCGATTCGGCAGCCCGGTGAGCGGATCGTGGACCTTGCGATCGGTGATGTCGGTCTGGGAGCCCGCGATGCGGCAGGGCTTGCCGTCCTTGCCCTCGAGCGCCACGCCGCGCGCCAGCATCCAGCGATAGTTGCCGTCGTGGTGCTCGAGGCGGTGCTCGTCCTCGAACAGCTCGGTCGCCCCGGAGAGATGCCTCTCCAGCCGGCTCTGCAGCCTGGGCAGATCTTCCGGATGAATGCGGGAGAACCAGGCGTCGGGCGTCGGCGGGACCTCCTCCTCCTCGAGGCCGAGCATCGATTTCCAGCGATTCGAATAGTAGATACGGTTGCCGTCGAGGTCCCAGTCCCAGATGCCGTCGTTGGCGCCGCGCACCGCGAGCGAGTAGCGCTCCTCGCTCTCGCGCAGCGCCTCCTCCGCCTGGCGTCGTTCGCTGATGTCCTGGCAGACGGCAACGACTCCCACCGGTTCGTTCTGATCGTCCAGGACCAGGTCGAAGAGGACCTCGACCGGGAAGCCCGTCCCGTCCTGCCGAAGGCTTCGGCCCTCGCGGCGCAGGCGCCGCATTCCGGCGAGGTTGCGGAAGTCGAGGTCGTGGAGCTCCGAGGGCAGGAAGCGCGCGAGCGCCTGGCCGGGGAGGCTGTCGCGCTCGGCGCCGTGCATGTCGGCCAGCGCCGGATTGGCCCACCGCACGACGAGATCGCGGTCGGTGATCGCAACTCCGGCCTGCGCCGTCTCGAGCGCCTTCTCGAGCTGGCGCAGGCGTTCGCGCGACTCCCGGAGCTCCGAGAGGTCGCGGATCAGTACCAGGATGCGGCGCTCGCGTCCGGCGAGCGTCGTGATTCGCACGACGCCGACGGGGAAGGTCGTACCGTCCTTGCGGTAAGCCTCGAGTGGGCGCAGGCGGCCGGGATCGCGGCGCTCGGCGGCGCCGGTTTCCGGCAGGAGATCGCTGGTTTCGAAGGAGAGGAGGAGCTGCAGCTTCTTGCGCCGCAGCTCGGCGGGGGCGTAGCCCCAGAGCGCCTCGACCCGGGAGCTCGTCCATAGGATCGCACCCTCGGCGTCGGTCACGACAGCGGCGTCGTCGAGCGCTTCGAGGACCTGCTCCGGCAGGTTGGCGAGGTCACTCACCATCGCGGGGCAAGGTATCACAGGGTCTGCGGGCCGGGGATGAGCTGCTGCGCCTCCGGGCCGAATCGCCGTGGCCGCGCTGGCGGCTCTAGTCGTAGACCCCGTCGGCGGACCAGCGGCCGGTCGCGACGTCGCGGTAGATGCGGAAGAGGCCGGCAGCGTCGAGCTCGACGTCCCAGTATTCGCGGGTCACGGGGACATCGCTCCACCAACCCTCCTCGAGACGCCAGGGGCCGGCGGCGATGCGCACCGCGCCGGCGATGCTGGGGCGCCTGTCGTTGCTCTCGCAGGCGAGGCTCTGGACATGGATCGGCGCCGGCTCGCGATCGGCGGGGCGCGGCTCGACCAGCACCTCGAGCTCGATCGGCGGCCGCAAGGTGCGCACCGCGAGCAGGCCCTTGCCGCCATCCGGAGCGCGTGACCCTGGCGCCGGCCGGACCCCGCCGCGTGACGGCAGCTGCAGCGACAGCGGTGCAGCCGGCGGCGCGAACGGCACCAGGGCGAGGCGCTCCGGCCGGTGGCCGTCGATCGGGCGCGGCGAACCGACGCGGTCGGGACCGAGGAGAGCGAAGAGCCGGGCGAGGGTGGTGGCCAGGCGCTCCGGCGAGAGCGCCGGCGGGCCGAAGAGCGTGCCCTGCTCGGGTCGTGTGCGATCGGGGGTCGCGGTGAAGAGGAAGGCCGCCACGGCGGCGCCCGGGGGGCGGGCTTCGAGGTCGAGGCGGGCGAGGGTGAGCAGCGTCTTCGTGTCGCGGGTCGGAGCGGGCAGTTCCCAGGCGCGTGCATCGCGTCCGGTGGGCTCGAGGGTGAGCTCGAGGGAGAGACGGGTGCAGCCCAGGCCGCGCAGCTCGAGCCGCCGTGAGATCCGGTCGAGCGCCGCGTGCGCGAGGAAGAGAAACGGTTCGAGCGCCACCAGCGGCCATTCGAGCTCGCTGCCTTCGGCGAGGTCGAGCGGCGGCTCGCGGGGGAGCAGGGGCCGCGGATCGATGCCGCGCGCGACGGTGTGGAGCTCCGCCCCCTCGGGCCCCAACCGGCTCACTACAGAGGCGGCGGGAAGGCGGGCGAAGTCGCCGATCGATGCCAGGCCCCAGCGGGCGAGCGTCTCGCCCAGCCGGAGCTCGGGCGCGAGACGCGAGAGCGGCAGCGGGGCCAGAAACCGGGCTTCGCCGCCGGTCGCGACGATGCGCGGCTCGGCGTCGTCCGCCGCCTCCGTGGTACTCGCGAGGGGGCCAGGGGAGCTGCTGGAGCCGGCGGTGCTCTGGGCGGCCACCTGCGCGGCGAGCTTGCTGCCGGCGATGCCGACCCGGGCCGGGAGTCCGGCGTGTCGTGCGGCGGCGACGAGCGCCCGGCCGAGCGCGCGCTCGGCCGTCCAGTCCGGAGTGTCCCGGAGACCGGGACGAAAGCGCCCGGCGAGGCCGTCGGCGTCGAGGAAGAGGAGCCCCGGTCCGGCGACCTCGACGCGCGGCGAGAAGCGCTCGGCGATCTCGGCGAGCGCCTCCTGGGCGGCACGCTCGCAGGCGCTGTCGCGGTTCCTTGCCGCGAGCTTCGGCACCCGGGCGCGCGCCTGGGAGAGCGTCATGCCGGCCGTGACGCCGAGGCGGCGGGCGGCGCGGGTGGCGGCGACGATCTGGGCCGCGGCGCCGTTGCCGGCGGTCACGGCGAGCGCCTCTCCGGCGAGCTCGGGCTCGGCCCTGAGGCGCGCGGCGAGCGGAAAGAGCGGCACCCAGAGGCAGGCGAGGCGGCTCATGCCTGGAGCGCCAGGCGGAGCGCTTGCATCTGCGGGGCGAGGAGGCGATGGCCCTTGGTCAGGGTGAGCCGCCCGTCGGCACCTTTGAGGAGGCGCGGGGCGGCGCCGGTGCCGCCGGTGTCGCTCCACAGGGGGCGGCCGCGAGTGAGCTCGAGCACCGTCGAGGCGGCCGGCCCGGCGACCCGGTAGGGCGAGGCGACGACGAGCAGGGCGTCGTGCTGGCGGGCGCTCCTCGCCAGGCGGAGCCACATCGCCTCGGCGCCGCGTCCGCCCGGCAGCGGCGGCAGGCCGAGATCGAGGACGACGAGCGGCAACCCGCCGGTGAGCGCCGCTTCGGTCGCGGCCAGAGCCTCGCGGACGGCGCGCGGCCGGGCCCAGAGCAGCCGCGGCCAGACGATACCCATATGCGCGGCGGATTGGGGATCGAGGCCGTCCCCGAGATCGATCAGCGCGGCGTTCTCACCCGCCGATGTGGCCGCCGCGAGCAGCATGAGCGTGCAGGCGAAACGGCCACTCGAACGGCCGGCGGTGAGCTCGATCAGCTCGCCGCGCGGCAGTCCCC
>JAGPDF010000124.1:5191-7447 GCA_018057705.1 Thermoanaerobaculia bacterium
AGCTTCTCGACGTCGGCGTGCGGCAGGCGGGGGGCCGCCATCATCGACTCGGAGAGGATCTCCTCCGACAGCGTCCCCGGCTCGACGATCCGGTAGACGCAAGGGTGCTGGGGCATCTCCGCGCCGACCCGCACCAGCATGTGCATGGCGCCACCCGGGGTGAGGCGCTCGGTGATCCGCCGCGCCACCGCGAGCCAGCGCTCACGGCTGAAGTAGTTCGGCAGATCCCAGGCGAGGACGAGGTCGAACCGCTCGCCGGCGTGGAAGGGCAGGAGATGAGGCAGGCGGCGCTCCCAGAGCGCCGGGATGGCGTCGCGCGCCTCTTCCTCGTCGACCGTGCGGTCGAAGTCGGCGATCCGCAGGCGAACGCCGAGCGGCTGGAAGAAGGCGACGTTCGCGGCCAGCGCCGGCCCCAGGTCGAGAATGGAGGCGCCGGGACGCGGCAGGTGCTCGATCGCCGACTTCAACCCCGGAGAGGGGTGATCGGCTCTCAAGTCGTCTTGCTGCCGCCGGCTGTCCCTGCCGCCGTCGCCGTTGCCGGCGTTGAGGTCGTCGAGGTCGTCGCGGTCGTCGCGGTCGGCGTCGCCAACGGGCGCGGACCCGCACCCTGCGCCGGCTTCGCGGCCGGTTCCATGTCGATGGTGCCCTTGAAGCGCGCGCCGTCTTCGATCACCACGCGCGGCGCCACGAGATCGCCGCGCACACGGGCACTCTTCTTCAGCACGAGCATCTCCTCGGCGACGAGATTGCCGTCCACCTCGCCCTCGATCGTGATCAGGCGGGCATGGACTCCGGCGGAGACCCGCCCCTTCGCCCCGATGGTCACGGCATGCTGCGGGAACTGGATACGTCCCTGCACCCGCCCCTCGATGAGCAGATCTTCCTCGCCCGAAAGCTCGCCCTGGAGATCGAGCGAAGCGCCGATCACGGCCCGCGCCGTGCTCTCGGCCGCGCGGGGAGCCGGCGGTTCGGGCTCGCTGCGCTCCGTCCGTTCGCTGCGTTCGGTGCGGACCGCCGACGGGGCGGCGGGCGTCGGTGCGGGGGTGGGCTCGTTGTCGCGCTTCCACATGGTGATGGCTCCTTTGTCTCGCTGCGTCCCGGCACAGCCGGCCCGGGCGGAAAGAGATCATTGCAGAAGATTACGCCGCGCACGGCAATGAAGAAGTGCATTCCGCGTTCGATATGCGAGGATCTGGCGGTGAGCCGCTCGTTCGATGTCGTCGTGGCAGGCGGTGGAATCGTCGGCCTCGCCACGGCGCGCGCGCTCGCCGCGGACCATCGGCTGCGCTGCCTGGTG
This sequence comes from Thermoanaerobaculia bacterium, assembly GCA_018057705.1. Taxonomy (NCBI): domain Bacteria; kingdom Pseudomonadati; phylum Acidobacteriota; class Thermoanaerobaculia; species Thermoanaerobaculia bacterium. The sequence goes on from JAGPDF010000124.1 coordinate 6,489, forward strand.
CTCGAGGCGGAAGAGCGCCTGGCGTTTCACCAGACCGGCCACAACAGCGGCGTCGTCCACTCCGGCCTCTATTACAAACCCGGTTCGAGCAAAGCCCGGCTGTGCGCCGCGGGACGGGAGGCCCTCTTCCTCTTCGCCGAGCAGAAGGGGATCGCGCACGAGCGTTGCGGCAAGGTGGTCGTGGCCGTGGCGGAGAGTGAGCTCGCGCGGCTCGACGAGCTCGAACGCCGGGGACGCGAGAACGGCCTCGCGGGGATCGAGCGGCTCGATCCGCAGCAGCTTCGGGAGCACGAACCGCACGCCGCCGGCGTCGCCGGGCTGTTCGTGCCCGAGACCGGCATCATCGACTACGTCGCGGTGGCCGAGGCTCTCGCCGGAGAGATCCGCGCCGCGGGCGGCGAGGTGCGGACGGGCGCCGCGGTGACCGCAATCCGCCAGGCCGGCGGGACGATCGAGGTCGAGGCGCAAGGCGAGCGCTTCGCGGCCTCCTTCCTCGTCGGCTGCGCGGGTCTGGCGAGCGATCGCCTGGCGAGGCTCGGAGGGCTCGATCCGCAGGTGCGGATCATCCCTTTCCGCGGCGACTACTACGAGCTCCTGCCCGAGGCCCGGAGTCTGGTGCGCCATCTCATCTACCCGGTGCCCGATCCCGATCTGCCGTTCCTCGGCGTGCACTTCACGCGCCGCGTCGACGGCTCGATCGAGGCCGGTCCGAACGCCGTGCTCGCCTGGAAACGCGAAGGCTACACGCGGTCGAGCTTTTCGCTGCGCGATACGGCGTCGATGCTCGCCTTCCCGGGCTTCTGGCGCATGGCGCCGCACTACGCCGGCATCGGACTCGCGGAGTATCGCCGGGCCTGGAGCCGGGGACTCTTCGTGCGTTCGCTGCAGAGGCTGGTGCCGGAGATCGGTGAGCGCCACGTGCGTCCGGCCGGCTGCGGTGTGCGGGCCCAGGCGATGGA
>JAGPDF010000125.1 GCA_018057705.1 Thermoanaerobaculia bacterium
GACCAGGCCGAAGTGTCGTTGCTCTCGAAGCCGTCGTCGAAGAGGAGAGCACCGATGGCATAGAGCTCTTCGCCGCTGCCGTCGTCGGCCGCGAAGTAGAGATAGTCGCCGCTCTCGACGAGGCGGCTGCCGGCGTTCTGGGAGCCGTCGCCGCCAGGCTTCGAGGAGCGCCCGCCGGGACGCAGATCCGCGGCGCGCCGGGTGCGCTGCGGCGTGCCGTCGGTCACCCAGAGCTCGCAGCCCGCCGCTTCGTCGCAGGCGCGGAAGAAGAGATCGTCGCCGACCACCTTGAGGAAGCGTGGATCACCGCTGCGAACTCCGGGGAAGATGTCCCTGAAGAGCTGCGTGCCGGCGCTCGTGCCGTCGCTCGTCCAGAGCTCGCAGCCGGTCGCCGGCTCGCAGGCGCCGAAGAAGAGCTTGCCGTCGAAGGCGACCGGTGACTGGATCCCGGAGCTCGCAGCGCCAGGCAAGATGTCCAGGACGAGCACCGTCGTCGCCGCCGAGCCGCCGGTCTTAAAGAGCTCGCGACCGTGCGCTGGGGTCTCCGCGAGGAAGAAAGTGGTGCCGCCGGCGACGACGAAGTCGCTCGGGTTGCTGTCGTTGCTCCCTGGGTAGAGATCTCCCAGCGAGACTTCGGTAAACGTCGCTCCGGTGTCGACCGACATCCACGGTTCGCGCCCCGCGGCATTGGTGTGCGCCGAGACGAAGGCGACGAAGCCGTTGACGAGCTGGATGTCGGGGAACGAGGAAGCCGTTCCTGCCGCGAAATTGGAGACCAACTGGAAACTCCCGGGGGCGCCCGTCGAGGTGAACAACTCCCGTCCGGCGGCGGCGGTTTCGGCGGAGAAGAGGATGCCGCCGCCGAACGGACCGCTGTTCCGGAGGTCGGACGGAAACCCGCTGGCGCTTCCGGCGCCCATTTCGGCCACGATCTCGGTGTCGGCCGCGAAGCCCTGCGAGCGCCAGAGCTCGCTCCCGGAGGCCGGGGTGAAGGCGCCGAAGAAGAGCGCCCCGCCGGCCTCGGTGAGCTCGAACGGTTGCGACCCACCGGTGCCGGGGTTGATGTCCTCGACCAGCACGGCCCCGCCGATCGTCTTCTTCCACAGCTCCTGCCCCTCGGTTCCATTGGCCGAGAAGAAGAGGCGGGTTCCGGCGATCGTGAACTCCCTGGGTTCCGACCCGTTCGCACCGGGCTTGATGTCGAGCACCAGCTCGGTCGTCGCCGCGCTGCCTTCGCTCACCCAAGGCTCCCTGCCGTGGACGCCGTCGTCGGCGCGGAAGATCAGCGTTCCGAACGAATCGTAGAGCTCTTCGGTCTGGCTCCCGGTCTGCGGCACCGGCGTCGGGTCGACCAGTGGCAGCGTTCCCGCGGGGGTGCCGTCCGAGATCCAGAGCTCTTGATCGTCCGGCGACGGCGAGGCCATCAGCACGAGCTTGCCGCCGGCCACGCCGATCATCTGGGGGCTACCGTTCTCGCCTCCTGGCTGGATGTCCTCGAGGAGGATCGTGCCAGGGGCGGTGCCGTCGGTCGCGAAGAGCTCGAAGCCGGCCGCCGTGGTCGAGGCGCGGAACAGCACGCGCGCGCCGACCGTGCGAAAGTCGGCGGGGGACGAGCCGTCGCCTCCCGGCTCGAGGTCGGCGAGGAGCGACGTTCCGGCGGCGGTGCCGTCGCTCCTCCACGGCTCCGCGCCGTTCACCCCGTCGGCGAGGTTGAAGACGAGGGCCCCACCCAGCACGGCGAAGCCCTCGTCGGAGACGCTGATCCCGCCCGGGCCGGCGGCGATCTCCTCGACCAGGAAGGTGCCGGCGGCGGTGCCGTCCGAACGGTGAAGCTCGGGGCCGAGGACGCCGTCGTCGGCTTCGAAGAGGACGATCGAGCCGAGCGCCATCAACCTCGCGGCATTCGAGTCGCCGGCGGGGTTCAGGTCCTCGACCATCACCGTGCCGGCGTCCGTGCCGTTCGACTTCCACAACTCGTAGCCGTGGGTGCCGTCGTCGGCGCCGAAGAAGAGCGTCGCTCCGGCGGCGACGAGATCGAACGGGTTGCCGTCGGTCGCGCCGGGGCGGATGTCCTTCACCAGCACCGTCCCTCCCGGAGTGCCGTCGGACCTCCAGAGCTCGAGGCCGTTGACGCCGTCATCGGCGGAGAAGAAGAGCGTGCTCCCCACGACGGTCAGCTCGCGTGGATCGGAGCCGGGCGCGCCGGGCGCGATGTTCTTGACCAGCGTCGTGCCGCCCGGCGTGCCGTCGGAGCGCCAGAGCTCGAGACCGTTCGTGCCGTCGCTGGCGGTGAACAGGACGCTTGCTCCGAGCGCGACGATCTCCTCGATCTGCGACCCCTGCGGCCCGGGCCGGATGTCGGCGAGCCGGAGCGTGCCCGCCGCCGTGCCGTCGGAGCGCCAGAGCTCCTGTCCGGCGGCGGGATCGCTGTACTCGAAGAAGACGAACCCGCCGGCCGCGGTGGCGAGCTCGACATCGCTCGCTGAACCCGGAGTGGGAATGGCGATCGATACTGTGCCGCCGGCGGTGCCGTTGGATCTCCAGAGCTGCCCTTCGACGTTGTCGCGGACCCCGAAATAGAGCTGGCCGCCGAGCAGTGCCCCGGGTGGGGAGTCGAGATTGTCGCCGTTCAGAACGTTGTCGGGGTTGATGTCGGCGACGCGAAACCCCTGCGCCTCCGCTGCAGGCGGTGTCGCGCACGCGGCGGCGACAAAGACGGCTGCGGTGGCTGCGGCGGCCGCGGTGTAAGAGCGCTGGATTCGCATCTCGACCCTCCTGTTGTGAATCGTTGTGCGGAATCTGACGCCGATCCGGCGGCCTGTCGCCTGACGCGGGTCGGAAGCGACTCCTCACCTTAGTCAGGGGTCGCATTGCGGCGCGCGCCATCAGGGCACGGTCAGCGACCAGGCCGTGGTGTCGGTGCTCTCGAAGCCGTCGTCGAAGAGGAAGAGCGGCATCGCCCAGAGCTCGCGGCCGGAGCCGTCGGTCGCCGAGAAGTACAACCGCCCGCCGACGGCGACGAGCGGGTCGGTCTGACTGCTTGCGACTTCCGCGCTCGGATTCGAGGAGGCCGGCCCCGGCGCGATGTCGGCGAGGCGGCGGGTGCGCGCCGGGGTGCCGTCCGACACCCAGAGCTCGCAGCCCGCGGCCTCGTCACAGGCCGAGAAGTAGAGGTCGTCCCCCGCGACGACGAGGTACTGTGGGTTGCCGCTCCCCGAACCGGGAAGGATGTCTTTGAACCGCTGGGTGCCGGCGAGCGTGCCGTCGCTCGTCCATAGCTCGCAACCTGCCGTTGGATCGCAGGCGCGGAAGAAGAGCCGGCCGTCGAACGCCAGGAGCTCGGCGGGGTCGGAGTCGCCGAGACCCGGAAAGATGTCCTTCAAGCGGCTGGTGGTCGCGGCGCTGCCGCCGGTCGTCCACAGCTCGCGTCCGGAGGCGCTGTCCTCGGCGCTGAAGAACGTCGCTCCAGCGGCCGGCGTGAACTCTTGCGGGACGCTCCCCGGCGCTCCCGGGTTGAGGTCGCCCAGCGAGGCGGTGAAGTAATTTCCGGCCACGTCGGCGATGAGCCACGGCTCGAAGCCGGCCGCCGCGGTCCGGGCGGCGAAGACCGCCACCAGGCCGGAATAGTGGATCCCGAACGGCGACGATGAGGCGCTACCCGCCTCGATCTGGTCGACGAGATCGACGTTACCGACCGCGCCGGTCGTCGTGTAGAGCTCGGCGCCGCCCGTGGTGGTGAAGGCCGAGAAGCCGATGCCGCGGCCGAAGCTGCCGCTCTCACGGATCTCGCTCGGGCCGCTCCCGCCCGAACCCGGCTCGAGGTTCACGATCATCTCCGTGGTGGCGGCCGTGCCCTGGGATCGCCAGAGCTCGCTGCCGTTCGTACCGTCGTCGGCCCGGAAGTAGAGGATGCCGTCGATGACCGCCAGGCTGTCGGGGAAGGAGCTGCTGGAGCCGGGGCGGATGTCCTCGACCAGCAGCGAGGTGCCCGGCGAGCCGAGGGTCTTCCAGACCTCGCGGCCGGTGGCGGACTGCGCGGTGAAGTAGGTCGTGCTCCCGGCGCTGACGAACTGCGTCGGGTCGGAGCCGCTGCCGCCGGCGGTGATGTCCGCGAGCAGGGAGGTCGCGACTGCGGTGCCGTTGCTTCTCCAGGGCTCGCGTCCGTTCAAGCCGTCGTCGGCGGAGAAGAGGAGTTGCCCGTCAGCGGCGGCGAGCTCGAACGGATTGCTGGTCGTCTCTGCGAACGGTGTCGGGTCGACGAGCGGCACCGTGCCGGCGAAGGTGCCGTCAGTGCGCCAGATCTCCGTGTCCAGCGATGCCGGCCGGAGAGTGAGGAGGGCGAAGCCGCCGGCGACGCCGAAGGCCGCGGGATTGCTGCTCCCGGCTCCGGGAACGATGTCGCGGATCAGCACGGTGCCGGCCACCGTACCGTCGCTCTTCCAGAGCTCGCCCCCCTCGGCGGGGGTGTTGGCGGTGAGAAGCACCTGCGAGCCCAGGACGAAGAGATCGGCGGGATAGCCGTCGCCCGGACCCGGATCGAAGTCGCGCAGCAGGAACGTGCCGGGAGCGGTGCCGTCGGTGCGCCAGAGCTCGGCACCGATGAGGCCGTCGTTGAGATGCATCAGGACCGCCCCTCCGACGACGACCATGTAGCTCTCGTCGATGTCGATCCCGTCGGCCCCCGGAGCGAGCTCCGCGATGAGCGCGGTGCCAGGCGCGGTGCCGTCGGATCTCCAGAGCTCGGCTCCGGTGGCACCGTCGTCGGCGCTGAAGATGAGCGTCGTGGCGTTCAAGGCGATCAGGTCGTCCGGGAAGGAGTCGGCCGCGCCCGGACCGATGTTCTCGACCAGCACGGTGCCCGCGGAGGTGCCGTTCGACTTCCAGAGCTCGTAGCCGTTGGTTGCGTCCTCGGCGGTGAAGAACAGGGTCGAGCCGACAGCGGTCAGTTGGTCGCCGCTCGAGCCGGTGGGACCGGCGAAGATGTCCTTCACCAGCGTCGTGCCGGCCGCGCTGCCGTCCGATTTCCAGAGCTCGTCGCCGTTCGTGCCGTCGTTGGCGATGAACATCAGCGTGGCTCCGAGGGCGGTCAGCCCGGAGGGGCTCGAGGAGCCGGACCCCGGCGCGATGTCTTTCACCAGCACGGTGCCGACGACGGTGCCATCCGATTTCCAGAGCTCTTGCCCGAGGGCCGCATTCGTCGCCACGAAGAACAGGGTCGAGCCGGCTGCACGGAGCTGATGCACGTTCGAATCCGCCGGGCCTGGGTTCACGTCGCTGAGACGAACGGTCCCGGCGGCGGTGCCGTCGGTGCGCCAGAGCTCCCTGCCGAAGCCCGCGTCCTCGGCGGAGAAGTAAGCGAACGAACCGATCCGGGTCATGCTTTCGAGCAGGCCGATCTGCAAACCGGGCGCGACGTTTCGGACGAGCTGGGTCCCCGCGGGCGTGCCGTTCGAGCTCCAGAGCTGAGCGCGGTCTTCGTCGGTCGAGAGCCCGAAGTAGTGCGTCGAGCCGATCGTGACACCCGCCCGGATCCCCAGGGGATCGTTCTCGACGTCGATCGTATTGATGTCCTCGACGAGAAAGGCCTGGCCGCCGGCGCTGGAAGACAGGAAAACGGACAGCAGCAGCGCCAGAACGACCTCGATCAGACCTGTGAAGCGAGACGAGACGAACATGCGACCCCCCTTGTCGATGAGCTGAGGGAACGCTAGTCGGCCTCCGCCGTGAGCGCGTCTCCCCCCGGTAGGGTCCGGGGCCTGACTTTGGACAGGTCTGCGCTGGGAGGTGCCAGCCGATTTTCCGGCCGGCTCCGCTTCGCAGGACCCCTCGGCGTCCAGGAAACGTCGCCCGTCAGGGTGACGGAGCGACTTTCTCGAGCAGCGCGCCAAATCGCGGATCGGCGCGCAGGCTGACGAGGTCCTCGTCCCTGGCGATGATGGCGCGCGGCCCGAAGCCAAGGGCGATTGTCTGACCGAGACGCTCGAACGCTGCGTCGCTTTGCCCGGCGCGGGCGTGGGCGCAAGCGAGGTTGTAGATCACCGTGCGATGTACGGCAGCGGCCTGCGGGAGCGCTGCTGTCGCGGCGACCGCCCCTTCCCAGATCCGGATCGCCGTCGCCATGTCGCCGCGCTGCATCGCCGGCACGCCGAGCTGGTTGTAGACGAACCCAGGACTGGCGCCGGCCTCCACCGCACGCGCGAGCTCGGCGAAGCCCTCGTCGAGCTCATCCGTGCGCACCAATGCCTGGCCGAGGTTGAGGTGCACCTGCGCGCTGTCCTCACCGAGCGCGATCGCCTGCCGCAGCACCGGAATCGCCGCCACGCTCTCGCCGCCGCGCGCGAGCACGGATCCGAGTGCGGTCACCACCTCGCGGCTTCCGGGTTCCGCTTTCAGCATGGCGCGCAGCGCCGTTCCGGCCGCCGCCCAATCCTGGCCGTAGGTCGCGGTAAGCGCCTGACGAGCGAGATCGGGCACGGGTCCGGCAGGAGGCGGCGTCACCAGGCGGTCGACCAGCCAGGCGATGGTCTGCTTCACCACTCGCCTCGACTCGACGCTTTCGTCGAGCGCGTCGAAGGCATGGGGGAGGGTCGGCGCCTCGACCATCGTCCACGGCGCGGCCTCCGTCACCGCCTGCGCGAAGAGCCCACGGATGCCCTCCTTGATCATTGGACTGTCGCGGCCGGCGAGGACGTAGAAGACCGGCAAGTCGGTTCGCAACTGCGGCGCCGGCGAGTGTCCGTAGTAGAGAACCGCTGCCGCGACTTCGGGCCGGGGTTCTGCATGCAGCCATGGCAGCGCCAGGCTGACGTTGGCGGAGCAGGCCCAGATCGCGAGCCGCGCCGGGTCGATCCCGAGCTCCGCGCCGTGGCGGCGCAGGTGCTCGAAGAGCGCGGTCAGACTCGCGCTGCTGTCGGCTGCATCGCTCTGGTAGACCACTCCAGCGATACCGTGCGCGGCCGCGAGGCGCGCCCAGTCGCGATAGATCTGCCACTCCTGGAAAGGCGCCCCCGTCACGTTCACGAAAACCAGCGCCGGAACGGTGCCAGTGCCCGCCGCCCCTGCGGTCGCCGGCGGCCGGTAGAGATCGAACCGGCGCTCGCCGTGGCCGAAAGCGAGGCCGCTCTCGACGTTCACCTCCGCCATCGCCGGCACCGTCCAGACGACGCCGTACTTCGTGACATCGAGCGAGCCGAGCGGTGAAGTGGCCGAGGCCGGCGCCGCCGCTCCTGCGAAGGCGGCGCTCCCGGCAACCAGGAGGAGGGCGGTCCAGCGGGTGCGGCGGCTCGCGTCAGGGGTTCGCATGCCTTCGCATACGCCGGGAGGCGCCCGGAGTTGCACGGAAAGGCGGGGGCGCGCCTTCCGTTCGCTCCCCGCGATGAGGCAAGATTCGGGCGTGCCATCCGCAGCGCGCGAGGAATCTCAGGCCGG
>JAGPDF010000126.1 GCA_018057705.1 Thermoanaerobaculia bacterium
TGCGTGTTCGCCGGCAGGCCGGCGCCGAGCGCCGGCGCGAGCAGCTCGACGCGCTCGGAGAGCGGCGGATAGGCCGAGAGCCAGCTGCCGAGAGTCATCCAGCCGTTGTCGAGGTCGCGGCGCTGGGCGACGAACGCCTCGAGGTTCATACCCTTGGCGTGGCTTCCGCCCGCCGCGAGGATGGCGAGCCCGCGCGTCGCGCCGGCCGGATCGCCACAGAGGGCCGCACCCCAGCGGTCGCAGGTGCGCTCGCAAGCGCGCGAGTAGGCGGCGCCGAGGAATGGCATCAAGCGGCCGGGACCGGTTAGCAGCAGGTGGTCGAGGTGGCCGGCCTTCAAGTGACCGATCTCGTGGCCGATCACCATGTCGCGCGCCGCCGTGTCGCTGCCGCAGGCGTCGAGAAGATCGGAGAACAGGACGATCATGCGGCCGCGGAAGAACTTCGTCGCCAGGGCGTTGAGGCTGCCGCCCGCCTCGAGCAGGTAGGCCTCGGGCTCACGCCGGACGCCCGCCGCGCGGGCGAGCTCCTGGACGCGGGCGTGGAGCTCGGGAAACTGCGCCGGCCCGAGCCGCACCGCGCTGCCGCGCAGGTGGGTGACGAAGGCGAGGTGGACGAAGAAGAGAAAGAGGCCGATCAGCGCGACATAGGCCAGGCCGATGATCGAGATCGCGAGCAGCGCCCAGAGCCCCAGGGAGAGCAGGAGAACCAGCACGAAGAGCGGCTTCTCGGTGGGCCACGATGCGACCTGGATCGGGACGGGCGGAACCTTCGAGGCGGAAGCGAACGTGGAGCGCGACGCGGCGAGAGTGGAGTTGGGGTCGAGAGTGGTCATATGTCTACCGATACGCAGCGGCGCAGGAAACCGGGACAGCGGCGCGCCTCCGCCCCCGGGGCGCACGCAGCGCGAACGATAACACCGGAGTGCGCTGCCTCCGCCACGTCGCGCCGCTTTCGGTAGACTGGCCCCTGCGGACGCCCGCTCCGGGCGCGCCCGAACCGGAGGATCCCTCGATGCGGACGATGCGGACGATGCGAACGAAGACGATGGCCTGCTGGATGCTGCTCGGCCTGTTCGCCCTGGCCGGGGCGAGCTGGGCGGCGCGCGGCGACGACAAGGAGCGCAAGAGCAAGAACGGCAAGCTCGAGGCGACGGTGGGCGGCGCGCAGGTTGTGGTCGAGTACGGCCGGCCGAACGCCGCCGGGCGGAAGATCTTCGGCGCCCTGGTGCCCTGGGGCGAGATCTGGCGGGCCGGCGCCGACGAGGCGACGCAGATCTCCTTCGACAAGGATGTGACGATCGAAGGCAAGCCTTTGGCAGCCGGTCGCTACGCGCTGTTCCTGATCCCCGGCGAAGGGGAGTGGACGGTGATCTTCAACAAGGTGGCGGAGCAGTGGGGCGCCTACAAGTACGACGCCGCGAGTGACGCGTTGCGGGTCACCGTGAAAGCGGCGGCGCACGACATGGTCGAGACGCTCGAGTACGCGGCGGCCGGCGACAGGGTCGAGATGCGCTGGGAAAAGAGCGCCGTCGGATTCACCGTCAAGGCCAAGGGCTGATGGGGATGTCCAGGGGTCGGAAGACGCTTCTGGCGGCACTGACGCTCCTCGCGTTCGGCGCCGCGTCGCGCACGCTGGCCCAGGCTTCACCTGTGCCAGCTGCCCCGCCGGATCCTGTCGCGCCGACGGCTCTCGCGGCGACGGCCTCGGCGGCACCGGTGCTGGCCACCCCCGCCTCCACCGCGGCCGGCGTCGCCGCCGACACCCCTGGAGCACCGCGCCCGTTGGCCGCGCTGCCGTACACGCCGAGCCTCGAGCCCGCTTTCATGGACCGGTCGGTCGACCCCTGCGTCGATTTCTACGCCTACTCCTGCAACGGCTGGCGGGCGCAGAACCCGATTCCGCCCGACCAGTCGCGCTGGAGCGTCTACGGCAAGCTCTACAACGAGAATCAGCGTTATCTCTGGGGCCTGCTCGAAGAGGCCGCGGCAGACCCGGAGGCCGGGAATCCCGAGCGGCGCAAGCTCGGCGACGCTTTCGCCGCCTGCATGGATATCGCGGCGATCGACAAGGCGGCCCTCGACCCGATCCGGCCGCAAATGACGGCGATCGGCAAGCTCAAGGACGCTCAGGCGCTCGCTCCGCTGCTCGCCGAGCTCCACCTCGAAGCGCGCGGGCGCGGCCTCGTCTTCGGCTTCGGTTCGGAGCAGGACCCGGGCGACGCCACGCAGCGCATCGCCGTCGTTCAGGCCGGCGGGCTGGGCCTGCCGGATCGCGACTACTACCTGAAGACCGATGCCGCCTCCGTGGCCCTGCGGGCGAAGTACGTCGAGCACGCGGCGCGCAACTTCCGGCTCATGGGGGAGGCGCCGGACTGGGCCGCCGAAAGCGCCGCGATCGTGCTCGCGATCGAGACCGATCTCGCGCGCGCGTCGCTCTCCCGGGTCGACCGGCGCGATCCGCGCAAGGTCTACCATCGGATGAACCTCGCCGCGCTGCAGAAGCTCACCCCGGCCTTCGCGTGGAAGGAGTACTTCGCCGCGGCCGGAGTGGCGTCCGGAGCCGCGAATTTCGTCGTCGACGTGAACGAGCCCGAGTTCCTGAAGGCGCTGCAGGTCATCATCGCGAAGCGGCCGGTCGCCGACCTGCGGACCTATCTGCGATGGGCGCTGCTTCGGAGCGCCGCCGAGAACCTCTCGGCCCCCTACCGCGAGGCCGACTTCGACTTCTACGGCAGGACCCTGCGCGGGACTCCCGAGCCGCCGGCGCGCTGGCAGGTCTGCGTCGACGCGATCGACCGCGACCTGGGCGAGGCCCTGGGCAAGCTCTTCGTCGAACGCCAGTTCGCTCCCGAAACCCGGGTCGCCGCCGAGACGATGGTGCGCGGCATCCACGAAGCGATGGCCGAGCGGGTGAAGGGGCTCGACTGGATGAGCGAGCCGACGAAGGCGAAGGCGCTCGAGAAGCTCGCCGCGATGCGCTACAAGATCGGCTATCCGGAGCTTTGGCGCGACTACTCGTCAGTCGTCATCGACCGCAAGGACCACTTCGGAAACGTCCGCCGGGCGACCGTGTTCGAGAGCCGGCGGCAGCTCGCCCAGATCGGCCAGCCGATCGACCGCGGCGAGTGGGGGATGACACCGCCGACGGTCAACGCTTACTACAACGCCTCGATGAACGACATGAACTTCCCGGCGGGCGTCCTCCTGCCGCCGCTCTTCGACCCGAAGATGGACGCCGCCCCGAACTACGGCAATACGGGCGGCACGATCGGGCATGAGCTGACCCACGGCTTCGACGACGAGGGCCGGCAGTTCGACGGCGCCGGCAATCTCAAGGACTGGTGGACGAAGGAGGACGGCGCGCAGTTCGTCGCGCGCGCGCAGTGCGTGGCCGACCAGTACGCACAGTATCCGATCGTTGACAACCTCAAGATCAACAGCAAACTGACGCTCGGCGAAGATGTCGCCGATCTCGGCGGAACGATCCTCGCCTGGGAGGCGTGGAAGAAGGCGGTCGCCGGAGAGAAGCTCGAGCCGAAGGACGGTCTCGCTCCGGAGCAGCGCTTCTTCGTCGGCTTCGCGCAGTGGGTGTGCGAGAACCAGCGGCCGGAAGAGCTGCGAGTCTCCGCGGCGACGAACCCGCACAGCCCCGGCGTCTGGCGGATCAACGGCGTGGTCGCCAACATGCCGGAGTTCGCCGAGGCGTTCTCGTGCAAACCCGGTCAGCCGATGGTGCGGGAGAAGGTCTGCAGGATCTGGTGACGGACCGGATGTAGACGAGAGAGTGCGAGGCCCCCGATGCCCTGGCTGATCGACGCCGCGAATTTGGGCGGAGTACTGGGCGGAGCAGCGGGGGCGCGCAACTCGCAGGCGATTCTCGCCGCCCTCCTCCCCTGGGCGCGCGAGCGCAAAGAGGTGGTGGTGGTCTTCGACGGGCCCGAGAGCCCCGGCATGGCCACCCGCCTCGGCGGCGTCGAGATCGTCTGGGGCGGCAGCCGCTCGGCCGACGACGTCATCTCGAAACGGATCGCGGCCCTGGGCAAAACCGCGAAGTCCTGGACCGTCATCACCAACGACCAGTCCCTCACCCGCCGCTGCCGCAACCACGGCGCGAAGGTCGAGCCCGCCTCCATCTTCGCCAAACGCGCCACCCAGCCCAAAGCAAGATCCAAAGCCGCCCTGAGCGCTCTGGCCGCCGCCGACAAACCGCTCCCCAACGCCAACGAGATCGCCCACTGGCGCAACATCTTCGGCGAAGGCAAGAAACCCCGCTAAGAGCCGGGGCCAGGGGGGCCGTGCCTCTGCGGAGCGAGGCCGGTGCTAGTCTGATTTCGAGATCATGGAAGTCCTCTTCGAGTGGGATCCGCGCAAGGCCAAGCTGAATCTGGCCAAGCATGGCGTCACGTTTCAGGAGGCGACGAGAGTCTTCGTCGATCCCCTGGCGAGGATCTTCGAGGACGTCGACCACCCGGCGGCCGAGCACCGCGAGATCATTGTCGGGCATTCCGAGGCAGGTAGACTCCTGGTGGTATGTTTTGTCGAGCGATCGACCGCCGTGCGCCTGTTCAGCGCCCGGCCCGCGACGCCGCGAGAACGCCATGACTACGAAGAGAACCGTTAAGAAGAAGCCCGTCATGCGAGAGGAGTATCAACTCGACTACTCGCGGGCCAAACCGAATCGTTTCGCTTCCGGACAGGAGAAGAACTCCCTCGCGGTAGTGCTCGATCCTGACGTCGCCGCCGTGTTCCAGAGCTCCGAGTCCGTGAACACCCTGCTGCGATCCGTCATCGCCGCCCTTCCAGTCCCAGAGTCTCCCGCTCCGGCGCGCCCTCGGCGAGCACTCTGACGCCGATCGCATTCGTGGAAGATGCCGACCGCGACCGCGCATTCCTGGGTTGTCTGCATCGAGAACACCGGCTACCCGGCAGCGGTGGAGTTGCGCAAGGTCTATCAGCGGATCCCGGACCCGAAAGCAGAGGCGGACGGGTTCGCACGTGTAGTCGATGAGTCGGGAGAGGACTATCTCTTTCCGACCCGGTTCTTCGCCGCGATCGAAGTCCCGAGCGCACTCGAGCGTACGTTCGCCCAGGGCGGCGAGTAGGCCCACTTCAGGCGCGGAGGGGTCCCTTTACCGGTCTTTTCGCGCCGATATCCACGGACTTCCAGTTTTCTCCAGAGGCCGAACATCGATCGGTCGGAGGACCAGGTTCGAGGAGCATCGCCATGGATGCAGCGACGTTTCGCAAGTTGGGACACGAGATGGTGGAGTGGGTGGCGGCGTACCGGGAGGGGGTCGAGCGCCTGCCGGTTCGGAGCTCGGTGCGGCCGGGGGAGATCCGGGCGCGCTTCGCGGCGGAGCCGCCGCGCGCGGGGGGCGAGTTGCCGGCGGCGCTGGCGCGGCTCGACGAGCTGGTGTTGGCAGGGATCACGCACTGGAACCACCCGTCGTTCTTCGCCTACTTCCCGTCCAACACGAGCTATGCGTCGATTCTCGGCGACCTCGTCGCCGCCGGCCTCGGCGCGCAGGGGATGAGCTGGCAGACGAGCCCCGCCGCGACCGAGATCGAAGAGGTCGTCATGGACTGGCTGCGGCAGATGGTCGGGCTCGCGCCGGAATGGAGAGGCGTCGTGCACGACACGGCGAGCACCGCGACGCTCTGCGCTCTCCTCTGCGCGCGCGAGCGCGCCTCGGGCTTCAGCCAGAACCGTGCCGGGCTCCAGGGGCTCGCCGCGCCGCTCACCGTCTACCTCTCGAACCAGGCACACAGCTCGGTCGAGAAGGCGGCGCTCCTCGCCGGCTTCGGGCGCGAGAACCTGCGCTTCATCGACACCGACGAGGTGCATGCGCTGCGTGTCGACCTCCTCGAGCAGGCGATTGCCACCGATCTTGTCGCCGGCTGCCGGCCGTGCGCCATCGTCGCGACGATCGGCACCACGGGCACGACGGCGATCGATCCGCTCGAGGCCATCGCGAAGATCGTGGACCTCGCCGGTCCGGACACGATCTGGCTGCACGTCGACGCGGCGCTCGCCGGCACGGCGATGGTCCTCCCCGAGTGCCGCCCGCTGTGGACCGGCGTCGAACGCGCCGACAGCCTGGTGTTCAATCCGCACAAGTGGATGGGCGTGGGCTTCGACCTCTCGGCCTACTACGCGCGCGACCCTGAGCATCTGATCCGCGTGATGAGCACCAACCCGACCTACCTGCGCACCGCCGAAGACGGCGCGGTGACCAACTACCGCGACTGGCAGATCCCGCTCGGCCGCCGCTTCCGCGCCCTGAAGCTCTGGTTCTACCTGCTCGACGTGGGTGTCGAAGGCCTCCAAGCACGCCTGCGCCGCGACCTCGCCAACGCCCAGTGGCTGAAAAACCAGATCGACGCCGCCCCCGATTGGGAGCGCCTCGCCCCGGTCCCTCTGCAGACCGTATGCGTCCGCCACGTGCCGCAGGCCCTCGCCGGCGACGAACCGGCCCTCACCGCCCACAACCTCGCGATCGCCCGGAGCATCAACGACAGCGGCGCCGCCTACCTCACCCCCAGCGACCTCAAAGGCCGCCAGATGCTCCGCCTCAGCATCGGCGCCGAAACCACCGAGGGCCGGCATGTCGAAGCGCTGTGGCAAGCGCTGCAGGGCGCGGCAATCCAGCCGGTCAGGAGCGAGTGATTTTCGAGCGCTAGCGGGCGGCCAGCTCTACCTGGGGCCGCCGGATCGCGCCGGCGGCGTGCGCGATTCGGATCGCTCCTTCGAGCCAGGCGAGGCGCTGCGCGGGTGTCGCGGAGAGCGTGCGCTCGAGTTGCCACCGGGCGTGGCCCTCCCAACTGGTCTTTGCCCAGAGATCGTCTTCCGGCGGCGCCGTCGGCTCCGCAATCTCGTCTTGCCCCCGCCGCTTTTCGATCTCCCCGAGAACCTGGAGATCTGCCCGATCCTGCTCCCGGCCCGCTGCCCGTTTCATCTGGATGAGGTGGGGGATCGAAACGACGCGGACGACCGTATTTCCGATCGGGATGAGCTGGGCTTTCCGATAGAGCTCTTCGAAGTCGATCGGAGACTCGACGAAGAGATCGACGGTGGAGAGCGGGCTCTCCGGCTCATAGAGAGAGAAGACGCGCATTCCCTTCTCTTCCACCCACTGCTGGCGCTGGGCCGCATCCGCGAAGTCGAGCGCATCGACGGGCGCCAGTGGGCGGAAACCCAGACCGAGAAGCGCCGAGATCGTCCGCCGCGCCGCCTCGGGAGCGAGATCGACGACCAGATCGAGGTCGACGGTCAGGCGAGCATGTCCGTGCAGGACGACCGCCAGCCCGCCGACGACGACATAGCGTCC
>JAGPDF010000127.1 GCA_018057705.1 Thermoanaerobaculia bacterium
TGCGGCCTTGGTAAGGTTGGCGCAGCGATGATCCTGGCGGGCGATATCGGCGGTACCCAGACGACGCTGGCGGTGTTCGCCGCCACTGGCGGGCCCGGCGGGCCCGATGGCCCCGGCGGCCCCGACGGGCAGAGGCCGGGCTTCGTCCGCGACTCCGCGATCGTCGAGCGCTATTCGAGCCGCGACTTCGCCTCCTTCGACGAGATCCTCGGCGACTTCTACGGGCGTCACCGGCCGCGGCTCGTGGCCGCCTGCATCGGCATCGCGGGGCCGGTGCGGGAGAACCGCTGCACGGCGACGAACCTCCCCTGGACGGTCGAGGGCGCCGAGCTCGCGCGACTCACCGGTCTCGGCGAGTTCCGCCTCCTGAACGACCTCGAGGCGGTGGGTTACGGCATCGACACCCTCGAGCCGCAGGAGATCCTCGAGCTCCAGGCAGGCGCGCCGGTTCCCGGTGCCGTGGGCAATCGCGCGGTCATCGCCGCCGGCACCGGCCTCGGCGAGGCCGGACTCTTCTGGGACGGCGACGTCTGGCGACCGTTCGCGACCGAAGGCGGACACGCCGACTTCGCGCCGAAGGACGAGCTCGAGATCGCGCTGCTGCGTTTTCTCCAGCGCGACCACGAGCGCGTCAGCTGGGAGCGCGTCCTCTCCGGCCCGGGTCTTGCCGACATCTATCGCTTCCTGCTGGAAACGCAGGGCGGCCCGGACTCCGAGCCGCCGGGCCTGGTCGAGGAGATGCGAGCCGGCGAGCCGGCCGCGGTGATCGCGAAGTACGCCGCGCGAGACAGGAGCGCAACCTGCGTGCGGGCGATGGAGCTCTTCGCCCGCCTCTACGGCGCCGAAGCCGGCAACCTCGCGCTGCAGATGATGGCGACCGGTGGTCTCTACATCGGTGGCGGCATCGCCCCGAAGAACCTCCGCTATCTGCAGACGGGCTCGTTCCTCGAGGCCTTCCTCGCCAAGGGCCGCATGCGCCCGCTGCTCGAGGCGATGCCGGTCCGCATCCTTCTCAATACCCGGACCGCTCTGCTCGGCGCCGCACGCTGCGCGGCGATGAGCCGCGAATCCAGCGCCACCTCCTAGGGCGCGCCGGTCTCCCGCACGAGGACGGTCTCGGCGACGAAGCGCGCCAGGCGCCGGTGGCCGACCGGGGTGAAATGGCCGTCGCGCGGCAGGAAGCACTCGTCGCAGCCGGAGAAGGCCTCGCGGCTGTCGAAGAAGGGCGAGCCACTTTCGACCGCGGCGGCGCGCACCAGATCGACGGCGAGCTCCTGGGCAGGCTGGTAGCTCTGCGGGTCGGAGCCCGCGCCGAGGTAGACGACCGAGAGCTCGATGCCGCGCGACCGACAGCGCTCAGCGAGGTCGCCGAGGATCCGGGTGTAGTAGGTCCCGAGGCGCCCCCGGCGATCGGGGTCCAGGAGCGGCGCGAGGAACGGCGGGTCGGCGGGAAAGTCGGCTGCCCAGGCGGGAGTCGTGAGCGCCAGGGAGCGCAACTCCTTCGCCGCGGAGCGCAGCAGGCGCAGCGACGGCCGGCGCGTGAGCCACTGTCGCAGAGCGGAGGGCCGGCGCTCGTGCAGATCTCCGGCCCACTTCCGGATCGCGGCGTAGTCGAGCCGGTCGATCTCGGGCATCGTGGCGATCTGCTCCGCGGTGCGGTAGACCTCGAGGTCGTCGAAGTCGTTCAGAAAGACGAAGAGCACGACGCTCCGTGGCTCGAGCTCCGGCAAGAAGGTGCGCAGGAAGACGTACTCGTCGAAGAGCGCCGCGCCCTGGCGACCCATGTTGTAGGCGCCCACGTCCCGCTCCGAGCGCAAGAAGGCCGCCACGGTCTCCGGCTCCTCGACGCCGTGGCCGTAGATGAGCGAGTCGCCGAGGAGGAGCACCTCTGTCGGCGTTCCGGGTGGATTGCGGAACCCGCGCGAGTCCGTCGAGTGCTGCCAGCGGTAGCCGTTCCAGTAGTTCTCGGTCGAGAAGTCGGGCCACATGAAGCGCATGCCGGAGCGCTTCTCGCGGACGTAGATCCCGCCGGGCCGGGCGTCGTAGCGCGAGTCGACCTCGTTCAGACGGCGCTCGCCGAAGAGCCCGGGAGCGAACGCGAGGAGAAGCTCGAGCGTGCCCAGCAGGAGCAAGGTGACGACCGAGATCAGAGTGAGCCGCTGCACCCAGAGACGAGCTCGGCTGGCCGGCGCCGGGCGCGCAGCGGGAGCCGCGAGGGGAGGGAGGTTCATGTGCACCTGCCAAGATACCCCGGTGCGGGGGGCACCGCAGCGGCGTCGGGAGGTCGTGCCCGCCTGCGCCCATCTGCGAGAATGACCTCGATGTCGCGAGCACAGCAGATGGGAGAACAGCGCGCTGGGAGTCCCGGCGCGGCCGCGGCCATCTGGCGCTGGCGCGAAGCTTCGCCGGCGGTTGCCGCTGCTGCGTGGCGAGCCCGCCGGCGGGCGTTGAGGTGGGAAGGCGTCGTCCGTGCGCTCGTCGGGTCGGCGGTCGGCGGTTCTCTGTTCTACTTCGGCGCGACGATCCTGGCGCTCGTCGCCGGGGTCGGCGCGGGGCTCGTCCTGCTGGCGGCGCTGATCTCGCCGGACGGGCTCTACGCGGCGATCGGACGCGGACTCGGGCTCCTGGGCCACGGCATCGGCAGACTGCTCGCGGTCGTCCTCCTGACCCCTCTCTATTGGCTCGTCTTCGTGCCGTTCGGCCGCCTGCTGCGTGGAGGGCGCCGCGACAAGCTCGAGCGCTGGTTCGACGTCGCGGCGCCCAGCTACTGGCACCGTCGCGAGGGCCGACCGCGGACGAAGCGCTCCTACGAGCGGGCGTTCTGATCGCCAGCTCGATGCGTATCCTCGGCCTCTCCGCCTTCTACCACGACTCTGCAGCCTGCCTGGTGGAGGACGGCTTCATCGTCGCCGCGGCGCAGGAGGAGCGCTTCACACGCAAGAAGCACGACGCCGCCTTTCCCCGGAACGCCGCGCGCTACTGCCTCGCCGAGGGCGGGGCTGCCGCGCCTTCCGGTACCTCGCCGCAGATCGACGCCGTCGTCTTCTACGACAAGCCGATCCTCAAGTTCCACCGCCTCCTCGAGACCTACTTCTCGGTCGCTCCGCGCGGCCTCTCACAGTTTCTGCAGGCGATGCCGCTCTGGCTCAAGGACCGTCTCTGGGTGGCGCCCGAGATCGAGGGCGAGCTGCGAAAGCTGGGGATCGAGAGGCCGCCGCCGGTGCATTTCGCCGAGCATCACGAGTCGCACGCGGCGAGCGCCTTCTATCCTTCACCGTTCGACGAGGCCGCGATCCTCACCCTCGATGGCGTGGGGGAGTGGTCGACGACGACGGTCGGGGTCGGCGAGGGCGGGCGCATCCGCCTGATCGACGAGATGCGCTTTCCGCACTCGCTGGGCCTCCTCTACTCGGCCTTCACCTACTTCACCGGCTTCCGCGTCAACTCCGGCGAGTACAAGCTGATGGGTCTCGCGCCCTACGGCGAGCCGGTCTACCGCCAACGCATCCTCGACCACCTGGTCGATCTCAAGGCCGACGGCTCGTTCCGGCTCGACCTCTCGTACTTCGACTACGTCGCCGGCTGGCGGATGACGAACCGTCGCTTCGCGGCGCTCTTCGACGGGCCGGCGCGCGCTCCGGAGTCGCCCATCACCCGGCGCGAGATGGATCTCGCGCGCTCGATCCAGGCGGTGACCGAAGAGATCGTGCTCGCAGCAGCCCGCCATGCCCGTGAACTGACCGGCAAGCGCAACCTCTGCCTCGCCGGTGGAGTGGCGCTCAACTGCGTGGCGAACGGCGAGCTGCTGCGGTCGGGGATCTTCGACGACATCTGGATCCAGCCCGCGGCCGGCGACGCCGGCGGCGCGGTCGGCGCGGCGCTCGCCTTCCACTACATGGGGGTGTCTGGAAACGAAGGTGCGCGTCCGCGCCCCAGCCAGCGCGCGCTCGCCGGCGGCGACGGCATGCAGGGAGCGTTCCTCGGACCGGAGTTTCCGGATGAGGAGATCGCCGCCTTCCTCGATGCCCGCGGCTACCCGTATCGCCGGCTCGCGCCGGAGGAGTGGGCGGCGGAGATCGCCCGGCGAATCGCCGCCGAGCGCGTCGTCGGGCTCGTCCAGGGAAGGATGGAGTTCGGTCCGCGCTCGCTCGGCAACCGTTCCATCGTCGGCGACCCGCGCTCGCCGCGGATGCAGTCAGTGATGAATCTGAAGATCAAATACCGCGAGAGCTTCCGGCCGTTCGCACCGGCGGTGCTCGAGGAGCGCTTGAGCGACATCTTCGAGCTCGATCGCCCCTCGCCCTACATGCTGCTGGTGGCCCAGGTGAACCCGGCGCGCTGTCTGCCGAAGCAGGGCGACGAGCGCGACCTGCCACTCGTCGAGTGGGTGAACCGGCCGCGCTCCGACCTCCCGGCGATCACCCACGTCGACGACTCGGCGCGCGTGCAGTCGGTCTCGAAGGCGACCTCGCCGCGCTTCCACGCCCTGCTCACGGCCTTCGAAGCGGCGACCGGCTGCCCAGTCCTGATCAACACGAGTTTCAACGTGCGCGGCGAGCCGATCGTCTGCACGCCGGAGGATGCCTACCGCTGCTTCATGCGCTCCGAGATCGACGATCTCGTCCTCGGCGACCTGCTGCTCGAGAAGGAGCAGCAGCCGGCGCGTCCCGACGACGGCAGCTGGCGTCAGCAGTTCACGCTCGACTAGGCCGAGCCAGGCGCGTGGGCAGCGAGTCCGGTCACCAGCGGGTTGTTTCGGGAGGGATGTCAGCGTCGGATTTGAGGAATTGAAAGTGATAGTTTAGAATACTCACATGCGATACGTCCGCCGCGGCATCGAGGGCGAGGTTCGGCGGGCGACACGGGCCTTCTCGGCGCTGCTCGTCACCGGCCCCCGCCGATCCGGCAAGACGACGCTCCTCAAGCATCTCTTTCCGAACGCCAGCTACTTTCTGCTCGAGGACCCCGACATTGTCGCGCGTGTCCGGGAGGATCCTCGCGGCTTCCTCGACGATCTGCGGACTCCCGTCGTTCTCGACGAAATACAGAATGCGCCGGAGTTGCTGGCCTACATCCGCACCCGGATCGACAGTGCTCCAAAGCTCAAGGGGCAGTGGCTGCTGACCGGCTCGCAGGAGGCGCCTCTCATGCGAGGGGTCTCCGAGTCGATGGCCGGGCGGGTGGCGCTCTTTCACCTGCTGCCGCTCTCGTTGGCGGAAAGCGCCAGGGTTTCGCTCTTTCGTGGAGGGTTCCCCGAGGTTGTCGAGCGCCCCCGAACTGCCGCTACCTGGTTTCGTTCCTACCTCCAGACCTACCTCGAACGCGACGTTCGGGCCGTCACATCGATTCGGGACCTGGCGACGTTTCGGCGATTCATGGCGCTGGTCGCCAGTCGCTGTGGCCAGATGCTGAACCGCAGCGATCTCGCAGCACCGCTCGGTGTCTCGGTGCCGACGGTCTCGCAGTGGCTGTCGATTCTCGAGATCACGGGCCAGATCCTGCTGGTGCCGCCGTTCTATGAGAACTTCGGGAAGCGTCTCGTCAAGTCGCCGAAGCTCTACTTCGTCGACTCGGGTCTGGCTTGTCATCTGCTCGGCATCGATTCAGAACGCGCTCTGGATCGCTCCCCGTTTCTAGGCCCGATCTTCGAGGGCTTCGTCGCTTCCGAGGTCGTCAAGCTCCAACTCGCTCGCGGAGAGGCCCGCAATCTCTACTACTTTCGCGACCAGCAGGGCCTGGAGGTCGATTTCCTGGTACCGGCGGGCGATCGGCGGCTCCTTCTGCTCGAGGCGAAGGCCTCGCGAACCGTCCTGCCCGCAGCCGCCCAGGTGCTCGGCCGGCTGCGGCGAGCCATCGAGGGCTATGAGGTCGAGAGCTGGGTCGTGCATCGCCAGTCGGCCCAGGGAGACGCGATGTCGACGCTCGCTCCCGGAGTCCGAACGAAGGTGGTGGAGCACCTGCGCGAGATCTTCGCCGCCCGCAGGTAGACTCCGGCCCATGGGAAGACTCGGTTATGTCGGCACGCTGGCCCGCGACTTCGTCGCCTTCGCGCGCGAGCACAAGGCCTGGTGGATCGTGCCGCTGCTCATCGTGCTCGGCCTCGTCGCCCTCCTCATCGCCACCGGCCAGGCCTCCGCGCCGTTCATCTACACGCTGTTCTGACGCCGCCGTCCACCAGATGGGCGAGGCATGCCTCGCCCGCGTGGCTGCGGATCAGACGAGGAAACGGTCGGCGACGTCCGGGGTCGGCAGCATGCAGCTCTCGGTGCGGCCGAACCAGCGGTAGCGATGTCGGGCGACGAAAGTGTAGAGCGCATCGCGCAAGGGTCGCGGCAGGATCCGGAAGACGGCGAGCGCCGGCCATGGCCAGGGGAGCCGGCGCGCGAGGTGCAGGGCGGCGTCGCTCCTCACCCGCGCCTGACCGCCCTCGAGAACCACGATCGTTTCCAGGGTTTGCGTCGACAGCCCGTACTGCTCGAGCAACGCTCGCCCGGCAGCCGACTGCAGCGCCGCGAAACGAAAGCGCCGCTGCCGGTCGCGCCGCAGGAGGAACTGCACCGAGCCGTTGCAGAGGTTGCAGACGCCGTCGAACAGGACGATCGTCTCCACCGCGCTCCCCATCCCCGAAGTCTACGCAAAGAATTGGGGACAGTCCCCCATTTCTCCAACTCCTTTGGAATCAGTCGCGAGCGGAAATGGGGGACTGTCCCCAATTCTTTGGGGGCCAGCCCTATGGGGCGGTGTGCGGGGGGGGTGCGGGGGGTACTTTCAGGTCGCCGGTGGACGCGTCTTCGCAGGCGCCGGGACGGAGGCAGTCATGCGGGAACTGGTCGCCAAGGATGTGATGAACACCGAGCTGATCAAGGTACGCGACGACATGACGGTCGCCGAGCTCGCGCAGTTCCTGGTCGAGAACGAGGTCTCGGGAGTTCCGGTCGAGGATGTCGAGGGTCGCCTGGTGGGCGTGGTCTCGCTCTCCGACGTCGCGCGCTCGCTCACCGGCCGCGACGAGGCCGTGATGACCCACACCGACACCGACTACTACCTGCAGAGCTGGCAGGAGCGCTTCAACGCCGAGGACATCGCCGGCCTGCGCATCGCCGAGTCGGACGAGACGGTGGGGGAGATCATGACGCCCTCGATCCTCGCGGTGGACGAAGAGATGCCGATCGGCAAGGTGGCCGGCAAGATGATCGACGCCCG
>JAGPDF010000128.1 GCA_018057705.1 Thermoanaerobaculia bacterium
GACCGGTGTCCACATCCCGTCGCTGACCCCGTGGCCGCCGTTTCTCCCAAGGCGGCCGCTTACGGGGTGCGGGATCGGGACCCGGGACTCCGAGCACGATACGACTCCGCCGCAGCGTCGTGAGGGCTCACGACTGGTCCAGGCTGCGGACCTCCCCGAGGCGGCGGGCGAGGAAGCGGCGTTCCGGCTCGGTGCGGGCGAGGGCGAGCGCCTCGCGGTAGGCGGCGGCCGCCTCTTCGTGGCGCTCGAGCCGCCGCAGCAGGTCGGCACGGGCGGCAGGCAACAAGTGATACCCGGCGAGCCGCCGCCCAAAGTTGAGTTCGTCGAGCAAGGCGAGCCCCGCGGCCGGCCCATCGGTCATCGCCACGGCAACCGCCCGATTCAGCGCGACGACGGGCGACGGTTCCACCTCTTCGAGCAGGCGATACAGCTCCGCGATCTCGCGCCAGTCGGTGGCGGAGGCGGTGGCGGCGCGCGCATGCACACCGGCGATCGCCGCCTGCAGGGCGAACGGTCCCGGGGGCCGCCGGGCGCGCAACGCCTGCTCGACCAAAGTCAGGCCGTCGCGCAGTTTCGCCCGTTCCCAGCGCGAGCGATCCTGATCCTCGAGCAGCACCAGCTCCCCTGCGTCGTCGAAACGCGCCGGGCGGCGGGCGTCGGTGAGCAGCATGAGAGCCAGCAGGGCGATCGCTTCGCTCCTCGCCGGCAAGAGCGCCACGACCAGTCGCGCCAGGCGAATGGCCTCGGCACAGAGGTCGGCACGAACCCCGCGTTCGCCGGCAGTCGGAGCGTAGCCCTCGTTGAAGACCAGGTAGATCGTGCGCAACACGGCTTCGAGCCGCGCCGGGAGCTCCTCCTCCGCTGGAACGCGGTAGGGAATTCGGGCGGCGCGGATCTTCGCCTTGGCGCGCACCAGGCGCTGCTGCAGGGTGGCCACGGGCACCAGGAGAGCGCGCGCGATCTCCTCGCTTTGGAGACCGCAGAGGGTGCGCAGGCTCAGGGCCACCTGCGTTTCCGGTGCGAGCGCCGGGTGGCAGCAGGTGAAGATGAGGCGCAGCCGCTCGTCGGGGAAACCGCTTTCGATCTCCGCCAACTCGACCGGCGGCGAGGTGGCCTCGGCCGCCCCCTCACTCGCCAGCTCCTGGCGCTTGCGCCGGTCGAGCGCCGCCCGGCGCAGGCGGTCGATCGCCTTGAAGCGGGCTGTCGAGACGAGCCAGGCGCGCGGCTGAGCGGGCAGGCCCTCGACCGGCCAGCGTTCGACGGCGACCGCCAGCGCCTCCTGCAGCGCCTCCTCGGCGAGGTCGAAATCCCCCAGGAGCCCGATCAGGGTCGCCAAAACCCGGCCGCCTTCTGCGCGATAGATTCGCTCGACCGCGCTCTCGCTCGTCTGGTTCTCGCTCGTCTGTTCCTCGATCATTCAGCGCGACGGAAGCGGAAGACCTCGTCCTTCCGGCTGCCATCCTCGAGCTTCATGGTGACCGTCACCACGAGCGTCTCGGCACCCTCACGCCGGAGCACGATCGGGCCGAACGCGAACGCCTCACCCTCGACCCGGGTCAGCGCCCAGACCTGCACCTGGTCACGCTCCTCCCAGCCCTTGAGATCGGGGTGGAAGTGTTTGAGGCGCAGCTCGAGCTGCCCGGAGGCGTTCGAAGTCAGGGTCAGGATCTCGTAGAAAGCCACCTGACCGCCCTGGAGCGAGCGGAAGGTGCCCAACATGGCGCCGCCGCTCTCCGGCAGCCAGACCTCCTCGGCGATCCCGCCCAGACCCTCGCCGACCCAGCGGCCGGCGAGCCAGGCGAGATCGGCCAGGGAGGCCCGCGGCACCGCCTCGGCGGTGGCAGGGGGCGGCGGCGGGCTCGCCGCGGAGGCGAGGCTCGCGCCCGCGACCAGCCCGGTCAGGAGCGCACGCGTCGCGAGGGCCGCGGCGCGGGTCATTCCGGAGCCGCCGGCATCTCGTGCGGCACCACGGGCCGCACCTCGATCGCTCCGGTCCGAGCGGCCGGGATGCGGGCGGCGATCGCGATCGCGTCGTCGAGGTCGACGGCGTCGACGAGGTAGAAGCCGCCCAACTGCTCGCGCGCCTCGGCGAAGGGCCCGTCGCTGACCACCGCGCGGCCACCGCGCACCCGCAGCGTCGAGGCGCTGGCGACCGGCTGCAACTCTTCTCCGCCGTGGAGTTTGCCCGCGGCGACAAGATCGCGCGAGAGTTGGAAGTACTCGCCGAGCGACGTCTCCCGTTCGGCTTCCGAGAGCTGCTGCCAGCGGCTTTCTTCGTCGTAGATCAGAAGCAGGTATTTCATGCGGCCTCCTTGGCGGGATCTTCCCGCGTTTATGCCGACTAGTCGAACGGCGGTGGCCCGGATCGACATCTGCCTCGCGCTCCCCGCCCGGTTCGCCGGGGAAATCGGCAGGCACCCTAGCGGCGGGAGGTCGGACGATGCCCAGACCCGACCGACGCCGCGACGAACCGCCACTGCCCGAACGAGAGTAGACTCCGCCAAATCCGCTCTGGCGTGCTGCGATTCCTGGAGGCGAGAATGAAGATACTCGGGCTGCTCCTGTCGGTGATGGCGCTCCTGCCTACCAACGCCGCCGGCGTAGAGAACTTGCGCAACGACAGTTGGGAGCCGGGCGACTCGGCGTTCTTTCAGGGCGGCTTCGTCGCCAACGAGATCGCCGCCGCACGCCTGGAGCCGACCGGCCCATGTCCATGCCAGGTTCGGAGTGTCTCGTTTCTCTATGGAGGCGCCGCAACGCAGCGACTCGTCACCGTCGTGATCTGGGACGACAACGGATCGACGGCCCCGGGGGCGGTTCTCTTCGGCAAGGAGTATCTGCTCACCGGCTCGGGGGATCTGCAGTCGATCGACCTCTCGGCGGAGGGCGTTCTGGTCGACGGCCCCTTTCGGCTCGGCTTGCGTTTCACGGCTTCAGGTCCTCCTGCGGCCGCCACCGATGATGACGCGACGATCGACCCGAACCGGAACTTCGCCCTGCTCGACGGTGTTGGCTGGGTCACGGGAGTCTCCGCCGGACTGAGCGGCGACTGGATTCTTCGCGCCACGGTCGATGCGGCTTCGTCGCAGAGCGTACGGGTTGACGGGTTCGTTCCCGGCGACGCCGCCGTTTTTCAGGAGGGGTTTTCGGCGGGCGAGATTGCCGCGACGCGGCACATCACAGAGTTTGCCTGTCCCTGCTACCTCGACTCCGTCGATCTACTGTACGGTGGCTCGACAGAGACGCGTACCATCACGCTCAAAGTCTGGGCGGACGGCGGCGGGCTCGCTCCGGGCTCGCAGATTCACTCCTCCGACTTGAGTATCGCGGGACTGCCTTCGATTCAGCGCCTCGATCTGTCCAGCCTGCATCTGGTCGTGCCACAGTCCTTTCGAATCGGGATTCTGTTCCTCGACTCCGGCCTGCCCTCGATCGCCAGGGATGACGACGGCACGCTGACCGCTGATCGCAATTTCCTCCTCCTCAATGGGCCTGGTTGGATAGGGTCGGGCACCATGGGCATCGCCGGCGACTGGATCTTGCGCGGCGTGGTGCGATCGGTGCAGGTCTTCAGCGACGGTTTCGAGTCTGGCAATACCGCCAGTTGGTCGGCCGTAGCCCCCTGAGGCCGCCCTCGACCTCGACGCCAGTCAGAAGTGCCAGCCGGCTTCTGCTGCTGGAAGTGCCACTCGATTTGCGTCACAGGCCTTGGCGGCGCAGCGCCTTCGCGGCGGGGACCCCCAGCCGCTATACCCTCCATCGCACGATCTGGAGTCGGAAGATGCCCACGCAGCGGAGGATCGCGCCGGTGACCGAGGGCTGGAACAGGGGTGAACGAGACTGGTCGTTCGTCAAGGACGCCAGCCGCGACATCGCGCGCTGGGAGCAAGAAACCGGGCTCGCCCTCCCCGACAGTTATCGCCGGTTCATGCTCGCCTTCAACGGCGGCCGCGTCTACCCGCGCCTGTTCCGCCACAACGTTCCGCCGGAGCGCTACCCCTTGACCGAGCCCGTCACGCAGGTCAATCCGTTCTACGACTGGGCGCGCGTCGAAGCGAACTGGCGCGGAGAGATCTACGGCAAGGGCAACCCGCCGGGGATGCTGCTCATCGGCTGCGATCCAGGCGGCCTGGAGGTTCTCCTCTCCGTGCGCTCCGAAGACCGGGGGCAGATCTCCTGCTGGCCGCACACGACGAATCTCTGGGGCACCGACGGCAACGACCATGTCTGGCACCAGGCCCCATCGTTCGAGGCCTTCCTCGATTCCCTGTTCGATCGCGAGGACGGCACGGACTACAAGGGATGGCACCGGCCGATCTACGACCAGCTCGCCCGCCCTCTGGCCTTCTGGCCTTCTCCAGTCCTCTGTCGGGCTTGGCGGCGTCGGCGCGAGACCCTGATCGGCGGCGACCGCAGATAGCGCGGCGGGACTCCCGCAGGGCCTCGCCCACGGCTCGCATTGGGTTGGTTGCCGCTGGCCTCCCGGCCGCTGCCTACTGCGCCACCCCGCTGCAGGCTGACAGGCGGAAGTTGACGGCGACGGCGTAGTGGACGTCCACCGGTTGCCCGCACAGCAGCGCCGGCGACCATGGCGTGGACTCGATGGTGATGACCGCCTGTCGATCGAGCGCCGGATCGATCCCTTTGCTTACGTTGACGTCTCTCGCGGCGCCGTTGGCGCCGATGACGGCGTCGAGGATGACGACCCCTTGCAGCCCGCTGGCGCAAGCCTCCGGCGTCGGGTGCCCCTCGATCGGCTGCTGCGCTCGCGGCCGGAGCAGCAGACCGTTCTGGTAGTAGGGCTCCGGCGCGGGCTGGCATTCAGGCGACTCGGCCCAATGCTCCGCTTGAGCCTCGGCCAAGATTTCCTGGAGCTTCCGGTCCGATATCCGCAACTGGCGTCGCAGCACCTCGACCTCGTCGGTATTGTTTGGGATAGCGGCCGCGCCGGTTGCCTTGCGGGCCTCGCGACTCACGTACTTGGCCCAGAAGTGAAAGCGGCTGCCGGCCTCCAGCCGGGGAGAGCACGCCAGCAACAATGCCGAGAGCAGAACTAAGGTCGATCCAAGGGCTCGCCATTTCACTGAAGGCGCCGATCCGCTCATCGACTCGGAACTGCCGGTCGCCTTCCGGCCCGCCTTCAGGAGTCGAGGCGCCACCAAAATCCCCGCCACGAATGACTCGCTCGCTTGGGCTGGATTGACTGTCGCCATCTCGGCGCCGCCCTTCCGCACTCGGTCAGCACTTATCCAGTGTTACCCGATCTCCGGCGGAACAGATGGCCTCGAATCGCAGTCGACTAGATTGCATCCGGGGGGCGAACCGATAGGGTGCTGCGACGGACCTCCGCTCGCGGGCATGCCAGGGCAAGGGCTTCGAGGAACCGGCCGGGATCGTCGGGTGTCACGACGACGGCGCGCCGTTCGAGCTCGAGCACCACCGCGTGAGCCGGCTGCGTCGCGAAAGCGCGATACCTCCCGAGCTGGCGATTCCAGAAGAGACCGGCGAAGACGAAAAGGCCACCGTTGCCGAAGAGGCGCAAGGAGTTGGACATCGCAGTCGGCTCCGCCCATGCCGCTCGCAGGTTCGCCAGGGACAGGTCGGTAGACCAGAGCAGCCGGCGGATCCGAAGCTCTCCGGGCCTGACCTCGTAGCTTCGGACCACGAAGAGTGCCGCTCCAAGGAGCGTCGCCGAGACACAGGACGCCGTCAGTGTGACGGTCAGAGCGGCCAGTCGGTCGCTGGGGAAGAGGATGGCAAAGAGCCCTGCGACTCCCACCAGGATGCCGACCGAAACCGCTGACAGGACCTTCAGAGTCGTGGACCATGGGGCTCGAAAAACGGCAGTACCGGGCAGCATGTTGTGCAATCTCCTCTCGATTTGCCGACGCCCGCCAGCGCGGGCAGGAGCCCGGGCATTGCACCGGTTCGGAGCTGCGGCCAAATCCAACTGGGTGGCACCTAATCGTGGGCGTTCAACGAGGAGCGCAGCAACACGCTCGAACTCGCCCAGAAAGCGTTGCGCCACGAGCGGCCCCGCTGGTTCGGCAGAAAAGTCCAGGGCATCGGCGATCTCCCGCTCGGCGTCGGGGTGAAGCGAGTAGCTCACCGGGAGAGTCGGGCGCGCAGGCGGGCGATCGCCCCGGCAGCAGGAACCGCCTCGACCGCTCCCGAAGCCAGCTCGGCTTCCCTGCGGTCCGCTTCGAGCGCCCACGCCGCCTCGACCTCGGGGACTGCATCCCGACTCGCGACCAGGCGCTCGAGCAGGTGCGAGCGCTCCGCGGGCGGCAGTTTGAGGGCTTCCGCTTCCAAAGCGTCCAGGATCGTGCTCATGCCGGTCTCCGGGGGCAGTTCGCCGGGCAATCCGTAGCTTGCCACAACTGGCGCCGGACCAAACTATTTGGACTTCGCCTCATTCCAGACCCCTGGGCCGGAATGCCTGCCGCCAGGCCCCCTCACGGGACGTGACTGCTCCAGGCGTTGAAGTTCTGCGACTCGAAGCCGTCGGAAAAGAGAGAGCCGTAGAGGATCGTCACGGCGCCCATGAATTCGTATTCGTCCGGGGCGCCCACCGCCAGGTCTTCCGCGCCGTCGCCGTCGAAGTCGCCGGCGGCCATAGCCTTGCCCCAGTAGTGGTCGAACAGCCAGAAGGGATTGCCGGGGATGCCCCGGTGAGCGTCGTAGAAGTAGCCTCGAAGTAGCCTCCGGGGGTGCCAGCCGCTTTTCCGGGCCGCCAGGGGTCCCGCCCGGATTTCCCTTCCTCTCGAGTTTGGAGCGGAACCTCTTCAGAGTGCCGCGAGGGCCCCGGCGAGCGACTCCATCGAGATGGTGCCGCTCGACCGGCTCTCGCCGGTCAGTGCCCGCCGGAGGTAGCCGGCCTGGCCGAGATGATGGGACAAATGGCAGCTCAGGTGATGCAGGAAGAGTCCGGTGGGCGGCCGAAGGCCGCTGAGAACGTCCGGATACGGCGCCGACACGACCTCTTCGGAGAGGCCCGGCAGGACGCTCGTCACGACCTCGAGTGTGCGCTCGATCTCGGCCAGCAGGTGGGCGCGCGACAGGCCCCGGGCCGCGAACTCGAACGGGCGGTCGCG
>JAGPDF010000129.1 GCA_018057705.1 Thermoanaerobaculia bacterium
TTCGCCGAGCGGCGCCTGGCCGTCGGTGAGGACCGAATCGATGAGAAGGGCCTGGACGTCGCCTGCGAGTCGCAGTGCGCGTTTGGCGCTCACGCCCATTTCGATGGTGATCCTCTCGAGCGAGAGGACCGACGTTCCGGTTGTGGAGTGGACGTAGAAGGCGTCGGTCGGGTCGGAGCGCCGGAGCGTCGTCTGGCCGGTCGGAATCGCCGCGGTGCAGGAGCTGAAGCCGCCGACGAGGGCGACGGAGTGGCTGTCGACCTCGACCAGGCTGCCCAGGGTCTGCGTCACGTGGGCGATCTGGATCTCGTCGAAGCCGGAACCGTTCGCCGCGGCGGCGGCGACGGCCGCTTCGACCGTGAGGTGGGTGCAGCCGGTGCCGATGCCGACCCGGAATATCTCGGCCCCCGCGCTCCCGGCGGAAAGGAGACAGAACAGGCCAAGACAGGACATCCGACGGGTGCTCGAGGCGGAAGGAACGAACATGGAGGGCCTCCTGCTGAAGTTCCACGCCGTTGGGTGAGCGAACCTGTCAGCCCTCGGGGTTCGGGGGCCCGGCGGTCGCCAGCAGATCTTCAGTGGGCGCCGGGCGAGCTCGGGCGGGGCTGATCGAGGCCGGCGAGCGCCGCAGCGACCATTTTCGGGTCGTCGGGGTCGGAGGCGGGTTCGCTCTCGAGGAGCTTCAGGAGCCGGGAAAGGCGCTCCTTCGCCTCGGGCCCTCGGCCGAGGTCCCCGAGAGCGTCGGCTGCGGCGAGCGCGATGTCCACGCGGTGGGAGTTCGTCGGCGGGTTGTCCTGTGCGAGCAGTCGGTCCGCCTCATCGAGTTTCGCCAGGGCCGCATCCGCGCGGCCGCGGTCGAGGTCGTGGTTGGCGAGCAGCAGCAGGGTCTCGCCCTCGAGGTTGCGATCGTCAGGATAGAGCGTCCTGCGGGAGGCCGCGAGCTTGTCGAGAAAAGCCTCCGTCGCCCCCGGCTCGCCGTGCTCGTCGAGCAGGCGGTGAGCGCGGCGGGCAAACCCGGAGGCGAGCCAGCTGTCGGGGTTCTCGAACGCCTCGAGCATCACCGCGATCGCCCGCGCGGGATCGCCGGAGAGTTCATGGGCGAGCGACAAAGTGGACAGGGCGTCGGGCCACTTCCGGGCGGTGGCGGAGACGGCGCGTTCGGCGAGCGCGACCGCCAGCGCCGGCTCGCGCTGCTCCGGAGGGTCGCAGGAGACGGCGAAGTAGGCGAGGTCCGAGGTCAGGACCGGGTCGAGCTCGGGCTCGGCCAGGGCCTGGTGCGCCAGAGTCAGAATGAACCGATTCCCCGCCTCCACCGCCGCCTCGTTCCCGCGCCGGCGGGCGAAGGAGATCTGATTGCGCAGGGTCCTTAGGGTCACCGAATGAAGGTCGCCGTAGGCGGCGCGAAATGTCCTCAAGGAGCGGGCGTAGAGCTCCGCCGCGCGGTCGAACTCGCCGCGCGACGAGAGCAGGATGGCGAACAGCTCCTCGGCGCGCGCCGTGGTCGGATGGGTCGCTCCGAGCGCCGCTGTCGCGAGCCGCAGCAGCTCCTCTCCCTGCGCCTCGGCGGCTGAGAAGTCGCGGAGGTCCCACAGGATGAAGGCCAGGGTGAGGCGCGAGTTGAGGGTCGCGGGATGGGTCGGGGAGAGCACCCGCTCGCCGAGCGCGATCGCCTGCTCGGCGGCGGCTCTGGCCTCCGGGCGCCGCCGGAGGCGGCGCAGCGTCTGCGCCCAGCTGTCGAGGGCGCGTACCCGATCGGGATGGTCGACTCCCAGCAGTGCGCCGGTCTCCTCGAGCAGACGGCGCGCCACCGGCTCCGTCTCGATGTCTTTGCGCTGCAAGGTGAGGTTGGCCACGAGCAGCGCGAGGGCCTCCAGGCGCGCGCGACCGGCGCCCGGGACCGAGCCCAGT
Organism: Thermoanaerobaculia bacterium; assembly: GCA_018057705.1. Lineage (NCBI taxonomy): Bacteria > Pseudomonadati > Acidobacteriota > Thermoanaerobaculia > Thermoanaerobaculia bacterium. Next base: position 1,909 of record JAGPDF010000129.1, read on the forward strand.
CCCGCTTCGGCCTCACGCAGCAAAGACTCCGCGGCGGCGTAGTTGCCCTGGCGCTGGACGGCGAGACCGAGGTAGGCGTGGGCTAGCCAGCGGCTCTCGCTCGCCGGGGCGCCTGCCGCGAGCTCGCGGTCCAGTTTCTCCGCCAACTCGGCTGCGGCGGCGTTCTGCGCCCGGGCGAGGAAGAGCTTGAGCGCGCGCATGTCCCCCGAGCGGGAGGCTTCGGTCGAGAGGCGGAGACTCTGGGTGAGCTCGCGTTCGCGGTCGATCTGCTCGCGAGCGAGGTCGAGCTCGCCCAGGCGGAGAAACGCTTCTCCCAGAACTCCGCGCACATGGTGCTCGACCTCCGGCTGGGTGGCGAGAGCGCTGGCTGCCCGGCGGGCGGCGAGAGCCAGCGCCTCCTGCACGAGAGGTTTTCTGCCGCGCGCCTCCTCCGGCGTCGCCGCGAGCAGCAGGTCGTCGACGAGAAAGCCCTGGATCGCGCGCGAGCGCTCTTCCGAGGCGCGCGCACGATCGCGCTGGGCGAGCGCGACGAGCAGGCCGGTCGCCAGGCCGACGAAGGCCAGGCTCGCCCCGGCGATCGCGAGCCGGTGCCGCGCGACGAACTTGCGCGCGCGGTAGAGCCGGGCGCCGGCGAGTGCCGTGACCGGATAGCCGGCGAGCGACCGGCGAATGTCGTCGGCGAGTGCTGTGACCGAGGCGTAGCGTTCCTCCGGGCGCTTGCGTAGCGCCTTGAGGCAGATCTCGTCGAGATCGCGCGACGCGCCGCGCGGAACGGCGCTCCTCGCCAGCTGGCTGGGCCGCGCCGGTTGGCGCTCGACGATCTCCCGGGCGAGGGAGAGCGCGCTGGTCGTCTGGGCTCCGAACGGCCGTTCGCCGGTCAGCAACTCGAAGAGCAGCAGACCGAGAGCGTGCACGTCGGTCGCTGTCGTCGCCGCCCTCCCCTCCACCTGTTCCGGGGCTGCATAGCGCGGTGTGAGCAGATGGTCGACGCTGCGCGTCAGGCCGAGGTCGTCTTCCTCGAGGAGCTTGGCGATGCCGAAATCGAGGAGCTTCACCTCGCCCTCGCGGGTGACGAGCACGTTCGTCGGCTTGAGATCGCGGTGCACCACCAGGCGCGCATGCGCGTAGGCGACCGCGTCGCACATCTTGAGGAAGATCGCGAGCTTGGCTTGGAGGGTGAGGCCCGCCTCGGCGCAGAAGCGGTCGATCGGCACGCCCTCGACGTACTCGAGCGCGAGGTACGGAGTGCCGTCCGCCGCGACCCCGCCGTCGATCAGGCGCGCGATGTTCGGATGTTCGAGTCGCGCCAGGATCTGGCGCTCGCGTTCGAGCCGCAGGCCGAGCTCGCGCGTGCGCACCGCCGCCGGCAGGAGCTTGACGGCGACCTGCTGCTCGAAGGCGCCGTCGGCGCGCTCGGCGAGGAAGACCTCGCCCATGCCTCCGGAGCCGATCGAATGCAGCAGACGCCAGGGCCCGCAGCGCTCGGAACCGCGTGCGTCGTCCGGCTCCGCGCCCAGCGCCGCCGCCACCTGCAGGCGGAGACCGGCTCCGGGGCTGGGCTCGTCGGCGAGCGCTGCCTGGGCGGCAGCGAGAAGCGTCGCATCGTCGCCGGCGGCGCTCTGGAGGTACGCTGCCCGGGCGTCGGCAGGCAGGTCGAGGGCTTCATCCAGCAGGCGAGACAGGCGCTGGAACCGCGCATTGGCCGCGCCCCTCGCGTCGTCGTCGCCCACCGCCGGGATGCTACCGCAGAGCGCCCTCCGCGCCCGGTCCCGGCTGCGTGCCATGAAAGCGCAGCACGTAGACGGCGAGAATCAACGGCGCCAGCGCGGGCGGTAGGGTGGCGAAGATCTGCAAGGCGACGGCGCGATCGTCGATGCCGGTCGCACCTTCGGCGAAGGTGAGCGCCGTGACGGCGAGGGCGATGCCGGTAGCCTCCCAGCCCCGAAAGCGCCGCTCGACCGCCGCCGCCGCGCGGTAGCGCTGCCTGGCGAGGGCGATCGCCATCGCCTGCAGCGGCAGGGTCAACACCAGTGTGTGGTTCCAGACCACCGGCGGCACCATCACGCAGCCGGCGAGGGCGACGGCCAGGAGCGGATCGCGGTCGGTGACCCGCGCGCGCGCCACGGCCGCGATCCCGGCGAGCAGCAGCAGGGAGAGGACCGAGGCGCCTTCGCGCAGCCCGGCCAACGCCAGGAAGCGGTGCAGCGACACCGTGCGTTCCAGCACCCAGGCGTCGGAGCCGTGACGCAGGAAGGCGCCGAACTCGGGATCGGCGAGCAGGGCGAGGGCGGCTGCCAGGGCGGCGACGACGACCGCCAGGTGGTGGCGGTGGCCGCCGGGTAGCGGTGGACGGGGAGGCGGGGGCCGATGAGGCCGATGGCAGAAGAGCGCGACCAGGGCTGCCGGCGCGAGCGGCTTGAGCAGGAGGCTCGCGCCCAGAAGCAGACCGCTGCCGACGGGCGAGCGTAGCCAGACGAGGAGCGCGACGAGAATGCAGCCGCCGACGGCGAAAGAGAGATTGCCGAACTCGATCCCCTGGCGCACGCCGGGTGCGAGCCCGACGTAGAGCGCTGCGGCGCCGAAGCGCCGCCAGGGTCTCCAGTCGAGCCGGCCGGTCGAATACCAGACCAGGATCGCCAGCCCGAGGATCGAGGCGCCGCGCAGCGGAATGTAGGGCGAGGGGAGTGGAAGCTGGCGCAGGACCGCGCCGATCCGCAAGAGAGACGGCGGATAGACGTAGTTGCCGTCGAGGTAGGGCGAAAGGCCCGCGGTCACTTCGAGGAAGGCCTTCTCCTGCGCCATCTCGTCGCCGAGCGGTGCGGTGCTGGTCACCGCTGGATAGAAGCGCAGCAGGATCGTAAGCGAGAGCGCTGCGATTGCCAGCGCGTGCTGCCACCAGGCGAGGGGCTGCCGGGCCGCAGGGATCACGGCCGGCCTCTAGCTGCGCTTGGGAATGGGCAGCGGGCGACCGTCCTGGCCGACGTGGACGAAGACCATCTCGGCCTCGGTGACCTTGACCTTCGGTCCGCCGGGCTGGCCGCGCTCCGCTTCGACCGTGACTTCCACCGTGACGGACGTGTTTCCGACGCGCTTGGTGCGGGTGAAGAAACTCACCAGATCACCGACGAATACGGGGGCGTGAAAGACCACCTCGCGCATCGAGACGGTCACGATCCGGCCGGGCACCGTGCGGTGGGCTTCGACGGCGCCGGCCTGGTCGATGTAGGAGAGGATGACGCCGCCGAAGATGGTCCCCAGCGCGTTGGTGTCCTTCGGCATCATGATCACGCGGATGGCGGGCATCGCGTTCCACTCTTCGTTCAGAGGCATCGGATTCTCCGCTCGCGAGCTCGGAAGGCGTGCGCCTCGGGCTCTCCCTCCCATGTTATCGTAGGGCCTGTTCCCGGACCCCCGATGGCAATCGATCCGTCCTCCTCGACGCCTTTCAGCAAGAGCGACGATCTGGCGCTCGTGCAAGGCGTGCTCGACCGGCGGCAGGAGGCCCTGGCCGAGCTCTACGACCGCTATGCGCCGCTGCTGCTCGCGGTCAGCCGTCGCGTGCTCGCGGCCCCCGCCGAGGCCGCCGGAGCGGAGAGCGTTCTGCAGGAGACTTTCTTCGAGGTCTGGAACCAGGCCGAGCGCTTCGATTCCGGGGCTTCTTCGGTCTCCGCCTGGCTGGTGCTGATCGCGCGCGACCGGGCGCTCGCGCGACTTCGCAGGCGTCCGCCCGCGGAGCGCGGTCCAGCCGCGCATTCCGCGAGGACGGCACTCCTGTCGGAGCGGGGTGTCGAGACGCTTCCGGGCGTGCATGTCGAGAGCCGGGCCGTGCAGGAGCGCCGGCAGCGCGTCCAGGCGGTGCTCGCGACGCTTTCGGCCGAGCAGAAGCAGGCCCTCGAGATGGCCTTCTTCGAGGGGCTCTCGCTGAGCGAGATCGCAGACCGTACGCGGACGCCGTTCGAGGTCGTCAAGGCGCGCGCCCTGTTGGCGATGAAAACGCTGCGCCGGGACCTCCGGGCGGAGATCCGGGAGCTCATGTGAGCGACGAGTACGATCTCGAGGATCCGGCTGCGCTCTCCGTTCTCGAGGACTTGGCCCACCTCGGTGGGCAGGAAGACACCGCGCCCGTCGAGCCGCCGCCCACGGACGCAGCCTCCGAAGTGCTTCGCCGGCTCTATCTCGAGAGCCTCGGGCTGCTCGCCTACGGGCTGCAACCCGTCCAGCCGTTGCTGGGCACGCGTGCCACCCTGCTGGCCAATCTGATCGGCGACGAGACCCAGGAGGTCTCGCCACTGATGATCAGCGCCGCCCAGGCGACGTTCGCGCCGTCCCCCGCCCCGGCTCCGCTGGCTCCAATGGCTCCAATGGCCCCCGCCCCTCCGACGGCCCCTCCCGTTGTATCGCCGGGCATGCCAGAAGGGGCGGAGCGGGCCGAGAGATCCCGAACCGCAGCGGCCGCGGTTGCCGCCGGTAGATCGCCCGAAGCTGCGTCGTCCGCAGGGGTCGCGCACGGCGAATCGCTGGCGCGCCGCTCGACGCGGCGGAGCCGCTGGCCGGCGGCGCTCGCGACGCTCTTCGGTCTGGCCGCGGTCGGTCTGGGCGTCTGGGCGGCGATGCTGCTGTCGGAGGTCGCCTACCGCGATGCGCAGATCCGGGAGTTGGGATCGCTCCAGCCCGAGGTCGACCGGCTGAGGCTCGAGCGCGACGCGGCGACCGCCGAGCTCGCGGCGCTCGAGCAGCGGCACAGCTTCGTGACCACCGCGGGCGCCACGGTCTATGCCCTGCGCCCGCCCGCCGCCGGCAGCTCGCAGCCGCTGGCGCGAGGCCATCTCTACGTCTCCCCCGACCGGCGCCGCTGGCAGCTCGAGGTACGGAGCCTCAAGCCCGAACCGGAGCCCCAGGACTACCAGCTCTGGTTCATCGTCGACGGCCTGCCGCTCTCCGGCGGGGTGTTCGACGCGAAGGCGGGCAAGCCCGCGCTCCTCGCCGACGACGCGATGCCGGCCGGCACGACGGCCGTCGCCGTCACCCTCGAGCGCAAAGGCGGCACGGCGAGCCCGACCTCGCCGATCCTGCTCACCGCCGACAGTCCGTTCCAGCTCTAGTCGCCAACCGTCGGACCGCCGACTCGGCGTCTTCGAAATGTAG
>JAGPDF010000130.1 GCA_018057705.1 Thermoanaerobaculia bacterium
TGCGAGAGGTTGCCGTGCAGGTGGGCGAGGAGATTCGCGATGCTGTTGTTGCCCTCGTCGGCGCGCCACCAGAGCTGCTCATCGGTGAGCGGAGCGACGGCCTGCTCGATCTTCCCCAGGTACTCGCTCCAGTAGTGCTCGGCGAACTCGACCAGCCGGCTGTTCATGGACGCTCCCCCCGATTCAGGTGATGCGCCGCGTGCGAGCGCGGCCGGGCTCAGCCCTGATGCGCGCGGTAGGCCGCGAAGTAGAGGTCGGCCTCGGAGACGAACGAGGCGTGGCGGGGATGCCAGCCGAGAGCGGCCTTGGCGCGGGCGTTGGCGACCTTCTGGTGCGCGCCCAGGCCCTCGGCCAGCGGGCCGAAGCGCTCGACCGCGTCTTCCGGCTCGAGCTGGGTGATTCGCCCGGGAATGCCGGCCGCGGCCGCCACAGCGGCGACCATCTCGCCGACGCGTGGATTCGTGCCGTCGCTGATGTTCAGCGCTTCGCCGCCCGGGGCGCGCTCGGCGGCGAGCACGTAGGCCTCTGCGACATCGTCGACATGTACGGTCGACCAGCAGTTCGTGCCGTCCCCGACCATCTCGACCTCGCCGGCCAAGGCGGAAGCGAACCACGGAACCGTGAGGCCGCCCGAGCCGCCGTAGACGCAGCCGGGACGCAGGACGAGCGTACGCAGCCGGCTGCTGGTGGCGGCGAGGACCATCTGCTCGTGCTCGACGCGCCAGCGCACCAGGTCGAGCGGCGTGAGGGGCGAGGTCTCGTCGACCGTGCGGCCGCCGGTGTCGCCGTAGACCCAGACGCCGGAGGTGTAGAGGAGAGCGCGCGGCGCGGTCGCATCGCGCGAGGCGGTGAGGAAGCTCTCGATCGCGGCGCGGTCGCGCTCGACCGTACTCACCGAGTTTTCGGAGGCGCAATGCACGAAGAGGTCGCAGCCCCGGGCGACGGCGAGGAAACTCTCGGGCGCCGCGAGATCTCCCAGCACCGGCACGATCTCCGCCCGCGCCAGGGCGTGCGCCTTCTCGGAGCTGCGAGCGAGACCGAAGACCCGGTGTCCGGCGCGCCGGAAGGCGGCCGCGACGGCGCTGCCGATATAGCCCGTCGAACCCGTCACGAAGACATTCATGGCAGCCCCCCCTCGATGCGGCCATTCTTACAGCACCCGGCGGCAAGGTACACGACCCCCGGGGTGGGAACGTTGGACAAACTTTCGGGCCCGCCATCCGTCTCTACTCGGATGAACCGACAGACTGCAATCCGTCGCGCCCTGGCTGCGCTGCTTTTCCTCCTCCCAATGGCTGGGCACAGTCGCCAGGCCCCGGCGCCCGCTGCGGCTCCCGCCGGGGAGAACGATCGGCTCGTCTCCAGCAGCTGGCTCGCCAGACACCTGGGAGACCCCGGCCTCGTGCTGCTGCACGTCGGCGACCGGGCGGAATACGACGCCGCCCACCTGCCGGGCGCCTGCTTCGTCGCCCTGCGGGAGCTTTCGTTGCCGACGCCCACTGCCGACGATCTCCGGCTCCAGATGCTCCCGGCGGAGGAGCTGCGGCAGCGGCTCGAAGCGCTCGGCATCTCGGACGACTCGCGGATCGTCGTCTATTTCGGCAAAGACTGGGTCTCGCCGGCGACGCGCCTGCTGTTCACGCTCGACCACGCCGGCCTCGGCGCGCAGACGTCGCTTCTCGACGGCGGTCAGCCCGCCTGGGTGCGCGCCGGTCATCGGGTGACGGCGGAAGTACCCGCGCCGCGCGCCGGGAAGCTCCAGCCGCTCGCGCTGCGGCCGTCGATCGTCGATGCGAAGTTCGTGCTCGAGCACCGGGCGAAGCCCGGGTTCGCGCTCATCGACGCCCGTGACGCCGACTACTACACCGGCGTCGAGACTGGCGGCTCGCCGGAACGCCCGCATCGTACGGGTCACATCGCGGGCGCCCGCAGCGTTCCCTTCGACGCCATGACGACGGCCGACCTCCACCTGCGCCCCGAGAAGGAGCTCCGGGAGCTCTTCACGGCCGCCGGGGTGGCGCCCGGCGACGTCGTCCTCGCCTATTGCCACATCGGCCAGCAGGCGACGGCGGTGCTCTTCGCGGCCCGCAGCCTCGGCCACGAGGTGCGGCTCTACGACGGCTCGTTCGAGGAGTGGTCGCGCCTCCCGGACTACCCCGTGGAGAGGAGCACGGAGACTCGGCAGGCCGGGGAGAAGGCGACACCCTGACCCGACGGCGGCGTGCTACCCTGCGCCGCCATGACGAGCTCAAGCCCGGTCTCCGGCATCGCCCTCGCCCTCCTATCGGCCGCCCTCTGCACGGGCACCCCGGTTCGGGCCCAGCTCACTTCCGTCTTCGCCGACGGCTTCGAAAGCGGCAACACCCTGGCCTGGTCGGCGAGCGCCGGTGAGCCGGCGCTTGCGCCCGCGGAGGTCTTTCGCCTGAGCGATCTCGACCTGCGCGATCCGCATCTCTACGTGACCGTCCCGATCGTCGGCTGCTTCGACTTCACCGACCAGGACTTTCCGTTTGGACTGGGACAGTCGTTCAACGGCCAGCTCCAGGCGGCGATCACGGGCGACAGCGAACCGGACGGACTCCTCGACAGCTCGTTTCTGTTGGAGTACCGGCCGTTCGACGAGGCGGCTGCCGGCCTGAGGGTCGATCTCGGGAACGGCCTCTGCACGGCGCCGATGGCCGGCACGACCTGCGCGCCCGATCCGGCAAGCGTGCCGCAGACCGCGCTCTACGACGGACAGGCCGCGGGAAGCTGCCTCGGGGCGCTCGACGGGACGACCCACCCGCCCTACACCCCGGAGGTGGCGAGTGTCGCCGGTCCCTGCTTCGTCTCCGCGCCGCGCCGCGTGGTCTTCGATCTCAACGGAGTCGTGCTGCCGCTCACGGACCTGCAGATTGCCGGCGACTGGACGGCGACGCCGGTGACAGGGTTCGCGACCGGGCTGATGCGCGGCTTCCTTTCCGAGGCCGAGGCGGCGACCGTGCTGCTCCCGGCGGGGCTGCCGATCGTCGGCGGAGACCCGATCACCGTACTGCTGCCGGGAGGTGCCGGCAACTGTGCCGGCCACGACGATCGCGACACTCGGCTCGGCATTTCCGGCTGGTGGTTCTACTTCAACTTCCCCGCCGACGCCGTCCTGTGGACCGGCGACGCGATCGGGGCCGGCGCCGGAAACGGATGAGGCCGGCATGACGCCGGCCCCGGGAAAGACGCTCCGATCTTCGGGCGGAACTTCCGATTTCGTTCAGCCGCCGGCCTTGAGCGCGGCCAGGGCTTTTTCGGCGGCTTCGGCGCCGGCCTTGTCGCCCATCACTTTCAACACTTCGATCTTGCGCTCGTAGGCCTTGAAGTTGCGCGGTGCGACGGCGATCGCCTTGTCGAGCTCGGCGGCCGCCTCCGGGTACTTCTTCTCCTTGATGGCGAGCTCGGCGAGCGCGCTGTGGGCCTGATGGAGGGTCGGATCGATCGCCAGCGCCTCGTTGAAGCGAGCGCGGGCGAGATCGACCTCCTTGGCGTTTCCGGCCAGGGCGCCGGCGTTGTAGAGGAGCTTCGCGACCTCGGGCGAGCGGTCCTTGGCGGCGAGCGCCGTCAGGGCGGCGTCGGCGCCCGGCTTGTCGCCGAGTCCGGTCAGGGCCTCGTAGCGGCTGCGCACCGCGTGCAGATCGTTGGGATCGAGCGCCAGCGCCTGGTCGGCATGGGCGAGCGCCTTCGCCCACTGGCTCTGCTCGAGCTCGATGAGCGCGAGGACGCTGTAGGCCTTGGACATCTTCGGGTCGGCGGCGATCGCGAGCTCGAGCTGGGCCGCGGCGCGGGCGAGGTCCTTCGCCTGCAGCGCCTTGGCGCCCTCGTTGTAGTACTCGACGGCGGTGATGGCCGGGAGGGTGACCTTGATCGTCGCCACTTCACCCTTCTTGAACTTGGTCGTGGCGAAGTCGACGTCCTGTGCGAACTCCTTGTAGCCCGACTTCACGACCTTGAAGCTATAGAGGCCCTTGAACTCGACCAGTTGGCCGGAGCACTTGCCCGCGGCGTCGGTCTTCGCCGTGAACGAGAACGGCGTGACCGTGGAAGAACTGGTGATCGCGACGTCGGCGCCTTCGACCGGCGCTCCTTCGAGGGTGGTGACGACGACTTCGAACGGTGCCTTCGGCTTGTCGGCGGCGAAGGCGACGGCGGATGTGCCGAGGAGAAGGACGGCGGTGGCTGCGATGGCTGCGCTGGCTGCGGTAACTGCGGCGGGGGATCGTTTCACGGGCGTCTCCTTGCGGACGGGAGGGTTCGAAAAGCGGGCGCCGGTAGTATATGAAAAGAGTTCCTCAAACGCCGCCCTCAGACTCCGGAGGACACGATGGCTCGCAGCCGCACCAGGAAGCACGGCTCCGCACTCGCACTCACCCTGCTCGGCTCCTTCGCGCTCGCCTCCGGGTCGCAGGCCAAGGAGCTTCACTGGCGCGCGCTCGAGGTCGAGGCGCGGCTCGAGTCCGACGGCACGCTCGCGATCTCCGAGACCCAGCGCATGGTCTTCACCGGCGACTGGAACGGCGGCGAGCGCGTCTTCCGGCTCGGCCGGGGGCAGCGCCTGACGCTCGACCGGCTCGTGCGCCTCCACACGAGCGGCGGGGGCGCCACCGAGCTCGAGGAGGGCAGTCTCGACGAGGTCGACCGCTACGCCTGGGCCTCGTCCGACACGCTGCGCTGGCGCAGCCGCCGCCCCTCCGATCCGGAGTTCGCCGCCACTGCGCTCGACTACCGGCTCGACTACCGCATCACCGGCGCGCTCAGGAAGACCGGGGAGCGCGCCTATCAGCTCGACCATCAGTTCGCCTTCACCGACCGCGACGGCGCCATCGAGCGCCTCGTCGTGCGCCTCGCGCTGGCGCCGGAGTGGCGCGCGGCCGCGGGCCTCCCGGTCTCCTGGGAGTTGGGACCGCTCGCCCCGGGCGAGGGCTTCGTCCTCACCACCGACTTCGCTTTCCAGGGCGAGACTCCGCCGGCGAACGCCGCGCCGCCGCAACTGCCGCGCTGGCTGCGCACCGGTGTCGTGGCAGCATTCGTCGCCGGCGCACTGTTCTTCCTGCTCGCCATGCGCGTCCGCGACCGCGCGCTCGGCCGCTTCGCGCCCGGGCCGCGCGCCCGGATCGACGCCGCCTGGCTCGAGGAGAAAGTCTTCTCCCTCCCGCCGGAGGTCGTCGGGGCGATCTGGGATCGCCACGTCGGCAGCGCCGAGGTGGCGGCGACGCTCGCCCGCTTGACGCAGGAGGGCAAGCTCAAGTCCGAAGTCACCACCTCCGGACGGATCTGGAAGAGCGAGAACCTCCACCTCGAGCTGCTCACCGACCGTGCCAGCCTGTCCGACTACGAGGGCAAGCTGATCGACGGCCTGTTCGGAGTCGACCGGTTCACCGACACCGAGGCGATCCGCAAGCGCTACAAGAGCACCGGTTTCGACCCCGCGGCGAAGATCCGGTCCGGCCTCGAATCGAGCCTCAAGCGCGTTCGCGGTTTCGCCGACGGCAGCCCGAAGCCGTCCTGGCGTCCGACGGCGCTGCTCTTCCTGGCCGGCCTCTTCGTGCTGACGTTCGCGGCGATCACCTCCGCGAGCGGTCTGTTCGGTCCAAAGACGCCGGGTGCGATCGGCCTCAGCGTCGTCCTCGTGCTCGCGCTCTGCGCCGGCTCGGTACCAGGGTGGATCGGGGCGCTCTCGGGGCAGGGTCGGGTCGGCGGGATCGCTGTCGCGACCTTCCTGCTGCTGCTCTCCGAGCTCGCGATGGCGGGCGCGCTCTGGGCTCTCTCGGGGTGGCCCGGGGCGACTGCCGGCCATCTCGCCGGCGCGCTGCTCGTCGCGCTGGCGCTGGCGCGTTCGCAGGCCAACGTCCTCGCGACGCGCGAGAGCGCCGAGAGCCTCGCGCGGAGGAGGGAGCTCGTCGCGGCGCGCGACTACTTCGAAGCGGAGCTCGCGAAGCGGGAGCCGCAGCTCGACGATCGCTGGTTCCCCTATCTGCTCGCCTTCGGACTCGCCCCGAAGATGGAACGCTGGTTCCGCCGCTTCGGAGGACTCGCCCAGACCAGCGGCTCGACCTACACGTCGATGGCGGGCGGCGGCAGCTGGGGCAGTGGCGGCGGTTCGGGTGGATGGAGCGGCGGTGGCGGCGCGTTCGGCGGCGGCGGCGCCTCGGCGACCTGGGCGATGGCGGCGACGGCGATGTCTTCGGGTGTGTCGGCGCCGAGCTCGAGCGGCAGCGGCGGAAGCTCGGGTGGTGGCGGCAGCTCGGGCGGTGGTGGCGGCGGGGGTTGGTGAGGCGCGGGGCCCTGCTGAGACAACACGATGGAGACAACACGGCCCTGGCTTCGAAGAGTGACTTCGCCCGCCAGGGCCGCTCGAATCGGTGAGCCGAAGAGAGACGGGCTTACATCATCGGTGACGGCGCAGGCATGGGAGCCGGCGCAGCCATCTTCGCTACCTTCTTCTTGGCGGCCTTCTTCTTCGGAGCGGCCTTCTTCGCGGCGGGCTTCTTGGTGGCCTTCTTCGCGGCGGGCTTCTTGGTGGCCTTCTTGGCCGCCTTCTTCTTGGCTGCAGGCTTCTTGGTGGCCTTCTTGGTGGCCTTCTTGGTCGCCTTCTTCGCTACCTTCTTCTTCGCGGCCGGCTTCTTGGTGGCCTTCTTCGCGACCTTCTTCTTCGCTACCGGCTTCTTGGTGGCCTTCTTCGCGGCTTTCTTCTTCGCTGCCATTCGCTACCTCCCTCGGTTAGGCGATCTCGCGATCGCTCCCTTCCGGTCCTCGAGCTGTGCTTCCCGCTCGCTCTCGCGAGACAAAAACGGAAAGAGGCTCCGGAAGAGCGTTGATTTGTTCTTCATTGTCAACATTTTCGCGTGAGATGCAAGAGTTTCGTGAAAGTTTTTTTCGAATCTCTC
>JAGPDF010000131.1 GCA_018057705.1 Thermoanaerobaculia bacterium
GGCCCACCAGCCGGTCGCCACGGCGAGCTCGGCGTTGAGCAGGCTCGCGCCGGCGGCGCCGCGTTCGGCGTTGTGGCCGAGGAGAGCGAACTTGACGCCGAGCACCGGGCATTCGCGCACTCTGCCGATGTGCACCGGCATGCCCGAGGTCGCCTCCACCGAGTCGGCGAGGTCGAGCCGCGGCTGGGGACGCTCGGGCCGGTCGTGGAGGAGGATCGGAACCTGCGGCGCCGAGGGCAGCGCGAGCTCCTGAGGCAGGGAGCGGAACGAGGCGAGCACCTCGCGCACGAGCGCGAGCGACGGGTTGCCCGCGAGCCGCACGCTCACCGCCTCGGTGTGGCCGTCGAGAACCGGCACGCGATGGCAGAGCGCCGAGACCCTCGCCGCGGCGGGCGCGACCGACTCGCCATCCAGGGCGCCGAGCATCTTGCGCGTCTCCTCCTCGACCTTCTCCTCCTCACCGCGGATGTACGGAATGACGTTGCCGAGGATGTCGAGCGCCGGGACGCCCGGGTAGCCGGCGCCGCTCACCGCCTGCATCGAGGTCATGAGCACCGCCTCGACACCGAAAGCGGCCTGAAGCGGCGCCAGCGCCATCACCAGCACAGTTGCCGTGCAGTTCGGATTGCAGACGATGGCGCCGGAGTAGCGGCGCTCGCGGCGCTGGCGCGGGACCAGCGCAAGGTGGGCGGCATTCACCTCGGGCACGAGGAGCGGCACGTCGGGCTCCATGCGGTACGCCGAGGCGTTCGAGAAGACCCAGGCGCCCGCCGCGGCGAACAGCGGTTCGAGCTCGCGCGCCGGTGCGGTGTCGAGCGCGCTGAAGACGATCCCCGCCGGGGCCTCGCGCGGCGTGCACGATGCCAGCACCCGGTCGCCGAAACCGGCGTACGGCTCGCCCCCGAGGCGCCAGTCGCAGGCCTCGGCGTAACGCTTGCCGGCGCTGCGCTCGCTGGCCGCGAGATGGCGGATCTCGAACCAGGGGTGTGCGGCGAGCCGGCGCACGAAGCGCTGGCCGACGACACCGGTGGCGCCCAGCACGGTGACGGGAAGACGGGACGAAGGGGGCGGGAAGGGAGTGAGCAAGGGCAGAGTCCTTTCCGGATCAGAAGCGAGCTCGGTGCGCGATATCGAGCAGAGCGGCGCGCAGTGCGGCAGTCTCCGGCGCGAGCGGCCGGGCGAGAAGCGGGCGCTGGGCGGCCGCGGCGAGCGCCGCCGGCAGCGGCTCGGCCGGGTCGCGGGTCGCCTCGAACTTCGCCGGGTGGGCGGTGGCGAGAAAGAGCCCGTGCTCGCCGGCCTGGAGCTTCCGCCGCAGGACGTCGCAGGCCACCGCGCCGTGCGGGTCGCAGCGATAGCCCTCCGCCGCGAGGCGGGCGAGCGCAGCGCGAGTCGCACGATCGTCGGCGCTCCCCCAGCGCAGGCTCGCGCGCATCGCTGCCGCGTCGTCCGCGAACAGGCGCTCGATCCGCTGCCAGTTGTTCGGCGCCCCGACGTCCATCGCGTTCGCGAGCGTCGCGACGCTGGCGCGGGGCGAGAACGGCTGCCCATCGAGGAAATCGGGCACCGTGCGGTTGGCGTTCGTCGCCGCGACCAGCGTCGCGATCGGCGCTCCCAGGCGCTGCGCGAGCAGGCCGGCGCAAAGATTCCCGAAGTTTCCCGACGGCACGGCGACGACCAGGGGGCGGCCGTCTGCGGCGGCAGCCGCGCGCGCCGCGGCCTCGAAGTAGTAGGTGATCTGCGCCAGCAGGCGAGCCAGGTGAATCGAGTTCGCCGACACCAGGCCGGCCCTTCGGGCGAGCTCCGGATCGGCGAAGGCGCTCTTCACCAGGCGCTGGCAGTCGTCGAACGAACCCGCGACGGCGAACGCCTGAACGTTGTCGCCGAGCGTCGCGATCTGGCGCTCCTGCAGGGGCGAGATCCGCCCCTGCGGATAGAGCACGACGACCGCGAACCCCGCGAGGCGATGGAAGGCGTTCACCACCGCGGCGCCGGTGTCTCCGCTGGTCGCGGTGAGCACGGTGCGTCGCCCACCGCCGTTGTCGGCATCGTCCGCATCATCGGCATCATCGGCATCATCGGCACTCGGTCCCAGTCGCGCGAGGACCTGCGCCAGGAAGCGCACGCCGAAGTCCTTGAACGACAGCGACGGACCGTGAAAGAGCTCGAGCACGGAGAGAGCGGGCCCGATCTCGCGGTAGGCAACCTCGAAATCGAACGCCGCGGCGACCATCGACTCCACCTCGCTGCGACGGAATTCGGGGGCGAGGAGGCGCCGGAGAATCTCCGTCGAGCGTGCGCCGAACGGCAGCGCGAGGAGTTCTGCGACGTCGGCGAACGGCGACAGACCGGCCGGGAGGTAGAGACCGCCGTCGCCGGGCGCGTTGCGGAGGGCGGCCTCCTTGAACGTGACGCGCAGGGAGGCGTCGCGGGTGCTGGTGACGATCATCGACTCGAGCTCTCCGCCCGTTCTCGAGCATTCTCGAGCGATTCCAGCCGCCGGGCGCCCTCGCGGTCGAGCCGGCAGAGCCGCGCCTCGACCGCGACGCCGGCCGCGCGCCAGGCGGCGAGGCCGGCCGCAGCAATCGTCTCGGCAGCCTCGGGCTCGACCACCGCGAAGACCGCGGGGCCGGCGCCGGAGAGCGTGCAGCCGAGCGCCCCCGCCGCGAGTGCCGCCCGCTGCACCTCGCGGAAGCCGGGGACGAGCGCGGCGCGATGCGGCTCGGCGAGCGCGTCGCGGAGCGTCACGCGCAGGAGGTGCCGGTCGTCGGTGTGCAGGGCGTGGATCAGCGCCGCGAGGTTCTGTGCCCAGGCGATGGCGTCCGGCAGCGGGAGCTCGCGCGGCAGAACGCTCCTCGCGAAGCGCGTCTCGAGCTCGAGCGCCGGCACCCAGAGGACGAAGAGCAGCTCCTCGGGAAAGGGCAAGGCGCGCGAGCCCGACTCCGGGTCGACCAGCCGCAGCCCGCCGAGGAGCGCCGGTGCGACGTTGTCGAGATGCACCCCGCCGGAGGCCTGCGCCTCGGCTTCGCCGGCGGCGGCGAGCAGCGCGCGATCGTCCAGCGGCTGCCCGAGGAGCTCGTTGAGCGCCACCAGCGTCGCCGCCACGGACGACGCGCTCGAGCCCAGGCCGCTCGCCACCGGGAGGTTCTTGTGCAGGACGAAGTCGAGCGCCGGCAGGGGCGAAGCGAGCCGGGATGCGAAGGCATCGCGAGCCTTGAGCACGAGATTCTCGAGCGGCTCGGCCGGCAGCCGATGCGCGAATCGGCCGCGACACTCCAGGCGGTCCCCCTCGCCCGCCTCGCGCCCGACGGCGCGCCGCACGTCGACGCAGTCGCCCCAGAGCCCGGTTTCGGGGGGCGCGAAAGAAGTGAGCGGAGGGATCGCGGTGATCGGAGCGAGCGGAGCGAGCGCCGCGCCGAGGAGATCGAAGCCGGCGGCGAAGTTGCCGATGCCGGCCGGGGCGTAGGCGGTGACCCAGCCGCTCTCCGGAATCGGGCCGGAGAGCTTGCGGGCCAGCGCCGCCGGCGAGGGACGGGTCGACGGGCCCTTCTGCCAGGCGCGCTCGAAGAGCCGCTCGTGGACCGCCGCGACGGCGCGCGCGCCGTCCTCCGCCGCGATGACGGCGGAGATCGAGCGCTCCGAGGCGCCCTGCGCGATCGCCGCGACGTTCACGCCCGCGTCCCCGAGCGCGCCGAAGAAGCGCCCGGCGACGCCGACCTGTTCGCGCATGCCGTCGCCCACCAGGCTGACGATCGCGAGATCCCGTCGCGCCACGACCTCGTCGACCCGACCGGTATCGATCTCCGACTCGAACGCCCTGCGTACCGCCCGCTCCGCCTCGTCGGCGGCAGCGGCTTCGACACAGAAGGAGATGGCGGTCTCGCTCGAACCCTGGGTGATGAGCATGACCGAGATCCCGCGGCTGGCGAGCGCCGCGAAGAGCCGCGCCGCGACGCCGGGCACCCCCTCCATGCCGGGGCCGAGGAGGCTGACCAGCGCCACGCCGCGGGTGAACGAGATGCCGCAGGCGACGCGTCCGGCCCTCTCTGCTCCTTCGCTCTCTCCACTCCCCTCGCTCACCGCGCTTCGACGCTCGACCAGCGTGCCCGGGTGCTCCGGCCGGAAGGTGTTGCGGATGCGCACCGGAACACCCGCCGCGCGCGCCGGCGCGATCGTCCGCGGATGCAGGACCTTGGCACCGAAATGCGCCAGCTCCATCGCCTCTTCGTAGCTCATGCGTTCGAGGCAGGTGGCCGCCGGGGCGAGGCGCGGATCGGTGGTGAAGACGCCGTCGACATCGGTCCAGATCTCGAGCAGGCGCGCCTCGAGAGCCTGGGCGAGGAGCGCCGCCGAGTAGTCCGAGCCACCGCGGCCGAGACACATCACCTGGCCGCTCTCGTCGCCACCGAAGAAGCCGGGCAGGAGCAGTACCGCCCCTCCTGCGCTGCGCCGCACGGCGAGCCGACGCTTCATCTCGTCCGGCCGCGGCGTCGCCGCCAGCGGGTCACCGCTGCAAGGCAGGAGCTCCACGGGGTCGAGCAAGTCGGTATCGAGGCCACGGGAGGCGAAGAGCTCGCACAGGAGGGCGCAGCTCGCGCGCTCGCCCAGGACGATGGCGCGCGCCTCCACTTTCGCCGAGCAGTCGCCAAGGAGCGCCACGCCGCGGAGGATCTCCGCCAGTTCGCGGACGATCGCAGCCAGGCCCTCCGCCAGCGCTGCGCTGCGCGTCGCGCCGAGGTCCGGTGCGAGCTCCCTGGCGATCGCCTCGTGGACGGCGCGAAATCGGGCGACGGCCTCGTCGGCCGGGTCGACCTCGCCCGCCGCGGCGTGCTTCAGCCCGGCGACCAGGAGGTCGGTCACGCCGGAGACCGCCGACGCGACGACGCCCACCCGCTCCGCCGCGGCCGCCTCAACGACCAGCTCCGTCACGGCACGCATGGGCGCCGCTCCCGCAACCGAGGTGCCGCCGAACTTCATGACCCGAAAAGACGGTCGAAACGATGGCCGAATCGACGGCATACCCCACTCCCTGAGTCTTCCGCAAAAGAAAAAACCCCGCTACCTCGTCGGAGGAGCGGGGCCGGTGTCTGCGCCATCGGCGCCATCTCGCCTCTCGCCTAGGCGAGCCCCGTCCCTCCGCTCGCGCGGGGGGTCGTCGTCGTCGACGTCATGCAGCCGGCGCCGATCGCCAGCTCGCGCGGTCTCATCATGCGAGGACGCTACCGCCGTCGTTCGGCCACTGTCAAACGCCGGGCCCGCCGCACGCCCCCGCGAACGCAAAGGAGAACGCCTGGCCCCATTCCGGAACCAGGCGCTCTCCTTTCCTTGGCGGGGCGGCCGGGTCAGTCGATCGAGACCACCCGGAAGATGGCGATGGTGCCACTGATCTCGTTGGCGGAGACCAGCAGGTTCTGGCCGTTCGGGCTCTGGTTTGCGGGGAGGAACAACAGCCCCTCGGGGCCCAAGTCGCCCGCGGTGCCGGCCTCGGCGTCGCCGCCGAAGAGGCGGGTGTTGGCGTAGGCCGCGAAGGCCACCTCCAGCGGGTTGGTGACGTCGTAGGCGAAGATGCCGCCCTGGCGCTCGAGGCCGATGAAGGCGTAGACGCGCTCGTCGATCGTCCCGAGCGCCAACGCCTCGGGCTCGGGCCCCTTGTCATCGCTCCTCGAGTCGAACGAATCGTTCTCCGTATTGTCGGAGTTGAAGTTCGCCGCATCCTGGCGTCCGAGGAGACGCTCGAACTCCCGACCGCTGTCGTAGATCTGACTGCCCTGCGAGGTCCAGATCGAGAACGAGCGCCCGCCGAAGGAGCGCAGACGGTCGACGTCACCGTCGTCGTCGAGGTCGGCGCCGGCGGTGGTCACCCGGAGCCGGCCGATGTTCTCGTCCTGCTGCAGGAACGCGGCGTTCGGAAAGAGCTCCGGATCGAGGTCCAGGTCCTTGATGCGCTCGAGCTCGGAATAGCACTCGTAGTCGCGCGTGTCGCCCTCGTTGGCGGTCACCAGGTAGCGGCGCCCGTCGTGGAGATAGAAGGCGATCGCATCGGGCTGATAGAGCCCTTCGACCGGCCAGGTGCCGAGGCGCACCGCGTCGTCGCGATCCGAAGCGTCGAGTTGGTTGACGCGCTGCGAATGGTCCTTGGTGCCGAGCGCGTGCAGCGCGGTCACCGTGCCGGTCGCGAGATCGACGACGGCGATGGCGTTGGCCTCCTGCAGGGTGACGTAGGCGGTCCGCGAATCGTCCGCCACCGCGATGTACTCGGGCTCGAGGTCCTGGGCCGGCGAGGCGTTCGGGCCGAAGAACCGCACCTCGGGATGCAGCGCGGCATAGATGGAGTGGAAATCGGCCGTGCGGACGGTGGCGCTCGCGAGCTCGGAGCGGTCTTCCGGGACGTCGATGATCGTGATCGAACCCTCCGGGTCGTTCGCGAGACCCGGACTGCAGTAATCGAGCGGCTCGCCCTCGTTCGCGACGACGACGTGGGCGCCATTGGGGGTGAACGTGAGCATGTCGGGGAGGGCGCCCGCCGGGAGCGCGGCGAGGATGCGACCCGAAAGGTCGAAGAAGACGACCTTGCCCGGCTGCTGCCTGTCCTCGGCCTCGACCGCCGCGGCGGCGAGGTCACCCCAGGTGGCGACGCTGTTGACGCCGCCACCGTAGGCCGCGAAGTCGACGGTGAAGAGCGCCGCCGGGTGGGCCGGGTCGGAGAGGTCGAGCGCCTGCACTGCGTTTGCCTGCGCATTGACGAAGAAGAGCCGCTTCGCCGTCCGGCTGTAGGCGGCGATCTCCGCCCCACCCTCCTCGAACAGCCCGGTCGAGTAGCCGCCGATCTTCTCCAGCCGGATCTTGCCGGCGGAAAGGTCGACGG
>JAGPDF010000132.1 GCA_018057705.1 Thermoanaerobaculia bacterium
GAGTTCCTCGCCCAGGGGACGTTCTATCTGATGCTCACCGGCGCAGCTTCGGAGGCCTGGTCGTTCATCGAGTCCGGGAGACCGCAGGACGCTCCCGGATACGACGTCCACGATCACTGGTGGGCCATGTTCATCGACATCGAGAAGTGCATCGGCTGCGGCCGCTGCGTCGACGCCTGCAAGCTCGAGAACGACGTCCCCGACGAGGCCTGGTTCTCGCGCACGTGGGTCGAGCGCTACACGATCCCGCCCCCCGACCCGGTCGACCCGAAGCGCGAGCTGCTGCCGATCGTCGACTCGCCGAACGGCGGCCGCAACGGCTTCCCGCCGCTCGAGCACGCGGTCGCGGGCGCCAAGACCTTCTATGTGCCCAAGCTCTGCAACCACTGCGCGCACTCGCCGTGCGTCCAGGTCTGCCCGGTGGGGGCGACGTTCGAGGGTCCCGACGGCGTCGTTCTCGTCGATAAGGACTACTGCATCGGCTGCCGCTACTGCGTGCAGGCCTGTCCGTATGGCTGCCGCTACATCGATCCGCGCACCAACACGGTGGACAAGTGCACGCTCTGCTACCACCGGATCACCAAGGGACTGACCACCGCCTGCTGCGAGGTCTGTCCGACGCAAGCCCGCCTGCTCGGCGATCTGAAGAACCCCGGCGATCCGATCCACGAGCTGCTGCGCACCCACAAGGTGCACGTGCTCAAACCCAACCTTGCGACCGGCTCGAAGGCCTACTACAACGGCCTCGACGTCGCGGTGCGCTGAAAGCGAGCCGACCATGCACACCCTCCCCGGCGTGGAAGGCTTCATGTATCCGAACGAAATGGAGCTCCAGTGGAGCATCCTGATCGTGCTCTATCCGTTCATCACCGGCCTGGTGGCCGGCGCCTTCATCCTGGCTTCGCTCGAGCGCGTGTTCCGGGTCGAGGCGGTGAAGCCGACCTACCGCCTGGCGCTGCTCACGGCGCTGGCGTTCATGCTGGTCGCCCCGCTGCCGCTGCAGCTCCATCTGGGCCACCCCGAGCGCTCGCTGCAGATGTTCACCACGCCGCATACGACATCGGCGATGGCGATGTTCGGCTTCGTCTATCTCTGGTATCTGCTCGCCGTGCTCGTGATCGAGATCTGGCTCGAGTACCGGCCGCTCATCGTGCGCCGGGCCTCCTCGGAGAAGGGCATCCTGCGGCTCTTTTACCGCATTCTGACGCTGGGCTCGACGAACCTCTCGCCGCGCTCTCTCGAGATCGACGACCGCGTCGGGAGGTTCATCACCGTCATCGGCATCCCCTCGGCCTTCCTGCTGCACGGCTACGTCGGCTTCATCTTCGGCTCGATCAAGGCGAACCCGTGGTGGTCGACGCCGCTCATGCCGATCGTCTTCCTGTTCTCGGCGATCGTCTCGGGTATCGCAGCGGTGCTGCTCATCTACATCATCTACTGCAAGTCGAAGAAGATCCCGATCGACGCCCCGTGCCTCGACACGATCGCGAAGTATCTCTACTACGCCTTCATCGTCGATTTCTCGCTCGAGATGCTCGACCTGATCCACCGTATCTATGTCGCCGACGAGTCGTTCCAATCGCTCGACTTCATGGTGAAGACGAAGCTGTATGGGTCGCACATCCTCCTGCAGATCGGGCTGGGCACCCTGGTGCCGCTCGGCCTCCTGGCGCTCACCCAGACGAAGCAGTTCTCGATCGTCGTGCGGCAGCGCATCTATGCCGTGGCGGCGGCGCTCACCCTGGTCGGCATCTTCGCGATGCGCTGGAACGTGGTCATCGGCGGCCAGCTGTTCTCGAAGAGCTTCCTCGGCTACACCACCTACAAGATGGGCTTCGCCACCCGCGAGGGGCTCCTCCCGGCGTTGATCGTGATGGCGCTGCCGATCTTCATCCTGTGGGCGCTCGTCAAGCTCTTCCCGCCGATGGACGAGGCCACCCCGGAGGCGAAGGCCGCGCCGCACCTGTAAGCGGCCGCCGCGGCCTTTGCAGGCTCGCCCTCTGACGCTGGTGCTTGGGCGCTCCGGCACTCGGGATCCAAAGCGGGCTCCTATTTGAGGCGTGGTCGCCCACTTTGGATCCCGAGCGCCAGAGCACCGTTGGCGGGTCAAGAAGCTTCTCTCGAAGTTTGGGGACACACAAATGGGACACACATTTTTGTGTGTCCCATTTGTGTGTCCCCGGGATGGGGGCTCTGTCCCTTGTCGGGCCGCGACGGCGTTAGGGTCTGGTAAGGAGATCGACCATGAGTCATGTGCACGGCGGGGCCCGTTTTCTGTTCACCATGGGTCTGTTGGGAAGCGTCGCCTGCGGCGGCAAGGATCCGGGGCCGGTGACGCACGGCGCGGGCGGAGGCGCACCGGCGGCAGCGCCGGCAGCCGAGGCGCCGCCGGAGCCCTACACCTACCCCGCCCCGGTCTCAGGGCACTACCAGGAGGTGAACACCGGCGACTTCGACCTCGTCGATGGGTTGGCCTGGGGACCGACCCGGGCGGGAGAAACGGCCGTCTATGTCACCGACAAGCCGATCGCCTCGCCGATCCTCGGTGACACCTGCCCGATGGCCGAAGCGCGCGCCCTCTCGCTATTGCGCAACGCTCGTTGGAACGAGGTCGATCTCGATGCCGCCGGCAAGTCGCGCTACTTCAGCGCCGGCACGCAGTACGACGGCACCAGCCGCTCGGAAGACGTCGGCAGCCACGACTGGAAGTTCACTTCCAAGCAGAGTGCAAGCGACGGGCGGATCGCCGGCAAGGTGACGAACAAGTACTACGGCAGCTTCGAGTTCGACCTTCCGGTGCGCAAGCCCGCGGTGCTCGAAGTCAGCGAGGTCGAGCGCATGGACGGCGGGCTCTTCAGGACCGACATGCCGACCCCCGACGCGGCCGCCGTAGTCGCCACCTTCGCGAAGATCCGCGCCGCGGCGCTGGCCAAGGACTTGAAGAGCTGGCTCGCCGCGCAGGGTTTCTCCGCCGAGCAGATCGCCGCCATCCGCGGCCTCGAGGGAATCGACGCCGACCTGGAGCAGCACGCGCTGCATTTCCTTCAGCCGGAGACCCCCAAAGGGGAAGAGGAGACCGAGATGCACACCGGCGAGGGCTACGTGCGAGCCGAGGGCGCCAACTCCGCCGGCGCGAAATTCATCAACTACTACTACCTCGTGCCGTGCGGCGATCGGCTCCTCCTGGGGATGATCGGCGAAAATCCGCAGTGATTGAGCAAGTCGACAGCGGTCGACTTGCAGAACTGCCGAGCAAGTCGACAGCTGTCGACTTGCAGAACTACCGAGCAAGTCGACAGCGGTCGACTTGCAGAGAAGACGGGTCGGTAGGGTGGTGAAAGGCGCTGCCTTCAGCGCTGGTGCACCGCGACGCGAGGGCGCTCGGGATCCAGAGTGGGCGACCACGCTTCAAATAGGAGCCCACTCTGGATCCCGAGTGCCGGAGCAGCGCGACCACCGACCATCTGCCAACGGCAGGTACGCCGGGGACACGTATCCGCCCTGAGATGCTTTGGTTCCGTCTGCACGCCCTCTCGGGGCGGCTACATGTCCCCAGCTGCGGGTCCAGCTCGCCGTCGTCGCCGAACCGACGACTCGCTTTTCACTCCCACCAGAAACGCGCGCGCGGCTTCGACTCCGGGGCGATCTCGTTCATGGTGGCTGACTCGTAGAGACGGCCGTTGACGAGCACGTAGCGCAGCTTCGTCGAGAGCCGGATGTCGTCGAGCGGATTGGCGTCGAGGACGATGAGGTCGGCGAGCTTGCCGACCTCGATCGACCCGACATCCTTGGCGAGACCGAGGTACTCGGCGCCGGCGATGGTCCCGGCCTCGATGGCCCGATGCGGCGACATTCCGCCCTGCACCAGCATCCAGAGCTCCCAGTGCGCCGCCAGACCTTCGCGCTGGCCGTGGGCGCCGAGTTGCACCGAGACTCCGGCGTCGGCGAGCGTCTTCGCATTCTGCGCCGCGAGGATGTGGTTCCACTCGCCGTCCGGAGCGGTCGGACGCCGCCGGGAACGCAGATCGAGGAGCTGCCGCGGCACGAGGTCGGCGAGCGGCTTCTCCGCCCAGACGTCGGTCTTGGCGTACCAGTACTCCTCGCCCATCAGGCCGCCGTAGGCGACTCCGAGCGTCGGCGTATATCCCACCTCCGTGCCGCCCCAGAGCTGGGTGACGTCGTCGTAGATCGCCCCGACCGGCAGCGAATGCTCGACGCCGGTGTGGCCGTCGACGACCTGAGTGAGGTTCTGGGCGAGGAGCGACCCGCCCTCGGGCACCACCATCATCCCGAGCTCGCGCCCGGCGGCGATGACCTGCTGACGCTGCTCGCGACGCGGCTGGTTGTAGCTCTTGACCGAGAAGGCGCCGGCGGCCTGCAACCGGCGGAGGTTCGACAGGGCGTCGTCCAGCGAGTCGATCTCGGCCTTGAAGTCGCCCTTGGCGCCGTAGAGGATCGTGCCGGTCGAGAAGATGCGCGGCGCGACGATGGCGCCCGCCTTCTGCAGCTCGGCCGCGGCAAAGATCTCGTTCGTGTCGTTCGACGGATCGTGGATCGTGGTGACGCCGTAGGCGAGGTTCGCGAGATTGACCCAGTTCTGCTCCGGGATCAGCCGGTCGCTGCCCTGGGAACCGTGCCAGTGGGCGTCGACGAGGCCAGGAATGAGAGTCTTCCCGGTGACGTCGACGATCTTCGCTCCGGCAGGGACAACCGGAGCGCCGGCCCCGGCGCGCGGCCCGACGGCGACGATCCGATTCCCCTCGACGATAACGACGCCGTCCTCGATCACCTCGTCCGCCGAGCCGTCCGCGGCCCTTCGCAGCGTCACGATTCGGCCGCCGACCAGGGCCATCGCTCCGGAGGGCCGGGCATAGGCGACGTTGAAACCGAGCTGCAGACCGGTGGACGGCGGATCCGGGAGCTTCTCCGGTGCGCCGGCGAGGAAGGCGAAGGCGTCCTTGAGCTCACGCGAGAACCGCTGCGACCCGAGCGTCCAGTGGAGCGTCTGCGAGTCACCGGCCCAATGCAGCGCCTCGCCGGCATCCTTCGACACCCGGGTCACCGGCACGGCGCTCGCCTTCGGACCGACCTCGAGGGCCTTGCCGGTCGGCACGAACGGCGTCACGAAGACGTTCCAGCGCTCGGTGAAGGCGAGCCACTTTCCGTCGGGCGAGATCCGGAACTCGGTCGCCGCCTCCGAAGTGGCGTGGGTGCGCAGATCGGCGCCGGCGAGTGTGAGCGAGACCAGCGAGCGCTTGTCCTCGTCGCCGTAACGCATCAGGTAGACGCGCTCGCCGGTAGCACCGAACTGCGGCAGCGCGCCGTCGTCGGTGACGAGGGTCGGCTCGCCGCCTCCGGTCGGCACGATATACACACCGGCATTCCGGCTCCACGCCTGTCCGCGCAGGTAGTTGCCCGTCCCCTTGCGGTAGACGATCGACTTGCCGTCGGGAGTGAAGACCGGCTCGAAATAGTGACCCGGCTCGGTGGTGATCGCCCGCCCCGGCCCGCCCGTCGCCGGCACGATGCGCACGCTGCCGTACATCCCGTCGTCGAAGGCCGTGTAGACGATCGACTTGCCGTCGCGCGACCAGGAGGGGAAGTACTCGAAGTGGTCGCGTTGCGTGGTGAGCATCTCCGGCCGGCCCTCCGGCAAGGCCTTCACCCAGAGCTTGCCGAGCGCCTGGAAGACGACCCGCTTGCCGTCGGGCGAGGTCTGGGCGGAGCGGATCATGCGCAGCGGGAAGACCTCCGGTGCGACCTCGACCGGGAAGCGTAGCGCCTCGGTCACCTGGCGCTTGTCGCGCACACGGAAGGGGATGACCTGCGCCGCAGTGGCCGCGACCTGCCCGGGCGTCTGCCCGCTGGGATCCAGAGTCGCCGGCAGGCTCAGGCGCTGGATCTTGCCCCCCGCCCAGAGAATCAGGGCGCTGCTGTCTTTCGTCCAGCCCATCGCGGGATAGACGCCGTGGATCGCCCAGGTCTCCTGCATGTCGCGGTCGAGATGGGCATACACCTGCTGCTCGATGCCGGAGGCGAGATCCTGCACGACGAGCACCGACTGGAAGCGCACGCGGCGGACGTAGGCGAGGCGCTTGCCGTCGGGCGACGGTGTCGGGCGGACCGCGCCGCCGGGGCCGTCCACGAAGTCGATGATCTTGCCGGTCTCGCGATCGAGGCGGCGGATGACGTAGATCTGGCCGTTCGAGTCCTTGTTGTAGGAGAAGGTCTTGCCCGGGGTCGTATCCTGGCTGAAGTAGATGTAGCGCCCGTCGGGCGAGAAGGCCGGCTCGCCGACGTCCTTCTGGTCGTTCGGCTTCTCGGTCATCTGCAGCCCGTCGCCGCCGCTCCTGTGCCAGAGCCAGATCTCGCCGCTCCCGAGCGAGCGCTCGGCGGTGAAGTGCTTGTGGCCGGCGATCCACTCGCCGTCCGGGCTCCAGGCGGGGCTATTCACCAGGCGGAAACTCTCCTTCGACACCTGCTTCGGCTCCGTGCCGTCGCGCTTCATGATCCAGATGTTGTCGCCGCCGGCGCGATCGCTGGTGAAGGCGATCCACTGGCCGTCGGGCGAGAAGCGCGGCTGCATGTCCCAGGAGACGCCGGAGCTGATCGCCTTGGCGTCGCCGCCGGTCGCCGGCATGGTGTAGATGTCTCCCAGGAGGTCGAAGACGATCGTCTGGCCGTCGGGCGAGATGTCGACCGTCATCCAGGTCCCCTCGTCGACGTCGATCGCGACGTCGTGATGCGGCCCGGGCGGATTGTTGACGTCCCACTTCGGCTTGTCGTCCGCCTTGGCGTCGGCCTCCTTCTCC
>JAGPDF010000133.1 GCA_018057705.1 Thermoanaerobaculia bacterium
TCGGTCGCCGGCTGCCGTAGAGCCCGATCGCGTCGCGGCGCGTGGTGTCGAGGAGGAGGACGATCAGGGCATCGTTGTGCGGGCTGGGCTGCACGATCCGCAGATCCGAGATCACGACGCCGGCGGGTGCGTCGGAGACGAAGGTGAGGGCGGCGGGCGCGTCGGTCGCGATCGCCATGTCCTCGTAGGCGAGCCCGGCCCGCGCGTCGAAAGTGCGCTGGATCGCCGGCATCTCCGGACTCGGGGGCACACCGGCGATCTCGACGGTCAGCGTCGCCGCCCCCGGTGTCTGAGCCGCCCAGGCGAAGCGCAGACGCCCGGACGCGGGTCCCGGGAGCGACCAGCTGAACGCTTCGCCGGCCGGAACGAGGATGCCTTCGTGGCGCACCCGCGACGGTTCGACGATGGTGGCGCCGGCTCCGAGGGCTCCGGCGGCTTCCGTCGGCGGCGCGGGGCGGAGCGTCGCGGCGGGCGGCCTGGGATCGCCGCAGGCGGCCAGGGTGAGGGTAGCGACGAGCCCTGCGGCCGTGCGGACCGCAGCCGCCGCGAGCGGGCGGCGGCGCAAGACAGCGCTGCGATCCAGCTCAGCCGCGGGCACAGGTCGCGCAGCGCCCGAAGAGGGTGATGTCGTGGCTCTCGAGCTTGAAGCCGCGGGGGGTGAGCGCGCGCAGGTCCGGTGGACAGGCGTCGACGTCGAAAACCCGGTCGCAGACGCGACAGCGGAAGTGATGGTGATGGTGCTTCCCCGCCACCTCGTAGCGACTCGGAGCGCCCGGGAGCAGCACTTCCGCCAACCAGTTCTCTTCGACCAGGGCCTTGACGTTGCGGTAGATGGTCGCGATTCCCAGTCCCGGCACGCGCTCCTGCGCAACCTCCAGCGCCTCGGCCGGGGACAACGGGCGATCGGCGCGCTCGAACGCCTCTCGGATCGCGGTGCGCTGCTGGGTAGTTCTCGGCACGGCTCCATTGTAGCTGCGCGGCGGCGCGCGAGGCGACGCGGTTTTTCATAGGATCCACGGAAAAGGGGAGACGACATGCGAACGCTGATGGAACGAACGCTGCCCGGACGACAAGGGAACACGGTCTCGACGCTGGTGTGCCGGGCCGCCTGCGCCGTCGTCGCGATCGCCTCGCTCGCCGGCTCTGCTGCCGCCGGCATCGACGCTGATCTGCTCTCGGGGCTCGCGCCGCGCTCGATCGGCCCGGCCGGCATGAGCGGTCGCATCGCCGCGATCGCGGCCGTGGAGTCGAATCCCGACATCGTCTACGCCGGCGCCGCGACCGGCGGTGTCTGGAAATCCCAGGACGCAGGCATCACCTGGAAGCCGGTGTTCGACGACCAACCGGTCGCCGCGATCGGCGCGATCGCGATCGATCGCCGGAATCCCGCGATCGTCTGGGTCGGCACCGGCGAGGGCAACGTCCGCAACAGTGCGTCGGTGGGCAACGGCATCTACCGCTCGCTCGACGGCGGCGAGACCTGGACCCACCTCGGCCTCGACGGCACCGAGCGCATCCACCGCATCGTGCTGCATCCCGACAACTCGGACGTCGCCTGGGTGGCGGCGCTGGGCCGCGAATGGGGCGAGAACCCCGAACGCGGCATCTTCAAGACGACCGATGGCGGCAAGAGCTGGCGCAAGGTCCTCTACGTGGACGAGAAGACCGGCGGCGCCGACGTCGCGATGGTCGAGGGCAGTCCGAACCGCCTCTTCGCCTCGATGTGGCAGTACCGCCGCTGGCCGCACTTCTTCAAGTCGGGCGGCCCGGGCTCCGGCCTCTTCAGCTCGCTCGACGGCGGTGAGAGCTGGAAGCGCCTGGAAGAGGAGGACGGGCTTCCCGAAGGAGAGCTCGGACGGATCGGGCTGGGTCTCTCGCGCTCGCATCCCGAGATCGTCTACGCGATGGTCGAAGCGGAGAAGAGCGCGTTGCTGCGTTCGGACGACGGAGGACGAACCTTCAAGAGCGTGAACTCGGAACCCAACGTCAATCCGCGGCCGTTCTATTTCGGTGAGCTGCGGATCGATCCGCAGGATCCGAACCGGGTCTTCAGCCTCGACTATACGGTGCGCCTGTCGACGGATGGCGGCAAGAGCTTCGCCACACTCGTCCGCTGGGACGAGATCCACGGCGACCACCATGCCCTGTGGATCGATCCCGCCAACCCGCGTCATCTGATCACCGGCAACGACGGCGGAGTTTCGGTGAGCCACGACGGTGGCCAGAGCAACCGCTTCGTCTCCAATCTGCCGCTGGCGCAGTTCTACCATGTGGCTTTCGACATGGACGTGCCGTACAACCTCTACGGCGGGTTGCAGGACAACGGCTCGTGGCGCGGACCGTCGTCGGTGCGTCAGAACGGCGGCATCCGGAATCACTTCTGGCGGGCGCTGGCCGGCGGCGACGGTTTCGAGACCCTGCCCGATCCGACCGACTCGCAGCAGGGCTACGCGCTCTGGCAGGGCGGCAACCTCATGCGCTGGAACGTGCGCACCGGCGAGGTGAAGGACATCAAACCGGCGCCGGTCGATGGGGTCCGGCTGCGCTTCAACTGGAACGCCGGACTGGCGGTCGATCCGTTCGAGCCCGCGACGGTCTACCTGGGGAGCCAGTTCCTGCACCGCTCGACCGACCGCGGCGAGACGTGGGCGGCAATCTCGCCCGACCTGACCTCGAACAACCCCGAGTGGCAGAAGGCCGACCAGAGCGGCGGCCTGACGCCCGACGTCACGAATGCCGAGACCTTCACCACGATCGTGACCATCGAGCCGTCGAGAAAGGAGCGCGGACTGATCTGGGCCGGCACAGACGACGGGCGGTTGCAGGTGACGCGGGACGGCGGCTCGACCTGGACGAGCGTCGAGGGCAACGTCCCGGGCGTGCCGGCGAACAGCTGGATTCCGGCGATCGACGCCTCGACCCATTCGCCGGGCACGGCGTTCGCGGTCTTCGACAACCACCGGCGGTCGGACTGGACGCCGTACGTATATCGCACCGACGACTTCGGCCGGAGCTGGCGGAGTCTCGCGACGCCGGCACTGCGCGGTTACGCCCTCGCCATCGTGCAGGACCCGGTCGACCCCGATCTTCTCTTCCTCGGCACCGAGTTCGGCCTCTGGCTGT
Organism: Thermoanaerobaculia bacterium; assembly: GCA_018057705.1. Classification (NCBI taxonomy): domain Bacteria; kingdom Pseudomonadati; phylum Acidobacteriota; class Thermoanaerobaculia; species Thermoanaerobaculia bacterium. The sequence goes on from JAGPDF010000133.1 coordinate 3,124, forward strand.
CGCTCGACGGCGGCAGGGAGTGGACCCGCTGGTCGAACGGCTTCCCGACCGTCTCGGTCATGGACCTGGCGATCCACCCCCGCGAATCCGACCTCATCATCGCGACCCACGGCCGGGCGCTCTGGATCGTCGACGACATCTCGCCGCTGCGCGGCCTCGGTGCGCAGGCGCTCTCCGAGAAACTGCGGCTCTTTCCGGTGGCGGACCGGGCGCAGTACTGGATGCTCTCGGAGGATGGCGGCTTCGGTTTCGGCGCCACCGAGTTTCGCGGCTCCAACCGGCCCTACGGTGCCGCTATCCACTTCATCGCCAACGGCGACCTCCTGCCGATCGCCGATCCGGAGCGCGACCGGGAGCGCCGCATCGCCGAGCGCCGCCAGGAAAACCTGAAGGCCGGCAAGACGGACAAGAACCCCTCCGCCTCGAGCCCTGCCGGGCAGGGAAAGGCCGGCGGGGGCAAAGCCGAGAAGGAGGACGCCGCGCAGGCCGCGAAGGCCACCCTCGAGATCCTCGATGACGCCGGCCTGCGTGTCCGCCGGCTGAAAGTGGAGGCGAAGCGGGGTCTCAACCGGGTCTATTGGGACTTTTCGCGCGACGCCTTCAAGAGCCCGCCTTCGAACACACCCGAGGAGAGCGGCGCCATTCCGGCCGGTCCGCAGGTCCCGCCCGGGCGCTATGAGATCGTGCTCTCGCTCGGCGGCGAGGAGCGTCGGACGTTCGTCCATGTGATCGCCGACCCGAGTTCCGGCAACAGCGCGGAGGATTGGCAGGTGCGCTGGAATGCGGTGCTCGAAGCCGGAAGACTCAATGACGCGGTGGTCGCGGCGATCGAGCGCATTCAGGCGACGCGGCGTGATCTCGATGCCGTCGCGGAACGCATCCGGCTCGCACATGCCGAGGCGCTGCGTTACGAGGCGGTGAAGGAGAAGGACCTGCCGCTCAGCGCGGAGGCGAAAGCCGTGCGTGACGGGCTGGAGAAGCTCGAGAAGCGCTTCTGGTGGCCGCGCGACACGGTGGGCATCACCCCGGATACCGACGTGATTTCGCGCCTCTACTATGTGCGCGGCTACCTCGGCTCGTCCTGGAGTCGCCCGAACCCGACCCATCTCGCGTATCTCCGCCAGGCGCGCGTGGAGCTCGATGCGGCTCTCGCCGACCTGAACGCCTTCTACGCCAGGGAGGTCGAGACCTACCGCGCGAGTCTTGCCAGCCAGAAGCTCGAGCTCGTCCCGGCCCTCCCGCCACTCGCGCTCCCCTGATGGCGCCGACGCCCGCCGACGCTCCTCGTCGCCCGACATCGCCCGACAGCGCCCATTGACACCCACCGACGAGCCTCTCGCCTTGTCGATTCCCCTGACGGGCGAGCCGGCGAGCCCGACCTCGAGAGCGCCGCAGCCGGTACTCTCGGGGCTGGAGGTGGGTCTCATGGCGCTTCTCTCGGCGGCGCTGCTGGTGGCGGCCGGGTTGCAGTGGTGGCCGCTCTCGATGACGGAGGCACTCGGCTTCGCAACCGGCGGGAGCTGCGTCTGGCTGTGCGTGCGCGAGCACATCTGGAACTGGCCGTTGGGCCTGGCGAACAACCTGGTCTTTTTCCTTCTCTTCGGGCACAGCCGGCTCTACGCCGACATGGGGCTCCAGGTCGTCTACTTCGCTTTCGGGGTCTACGGCTGGTGGAACTGGGTCTACGGCGGCGAGCGCCTCGGGGCGCTGCGAATCTCGCGCACACCGGTCACCGAATGGCTGCTTCTCGCGGCACTCGCGCCGCTCGCCACCTGGGGCCTCTGGGGGGTGCTGGTCGAGGTCCAGGGCGCCTCGCCCTTCTGGGACGCGACGACCACCGTCCTCAGCCTGGTGGCGCAGTACCTGCTCTGCCGCAAGCGGCTGGAGAACTGGCTGGTCTGGATCGTCGTCGACGCCCTCTACGTGCCGCTCTACCTGTCGCGTGACCTGCACCTGACGGCCCTGCTCTACGCGGTGTTCCTGCTGATGTGCCTCTACGGCCTCCGCGCCTGGCTGCCCGGCGGAGCTGTCGAACCCGAGGGACCTCGGGCCGTTCCCTAGACGCGGGGAAAGGTGACGATCAGGAAGGTGGCGTAGGTCAGCAGCGCCGAGGCGACGGTGAGCAGGCCGAGGCGAACCCGCCGGATCTGGAAGCGCTGCGCCAGGGCGGTGAGGAGGAGGACGGTCGCGAGCACGACGGTGATGCGTACGTACTCGTCGCCGGTTCTGCGGGTGCGCACGCCGGTTTCGAAAAAGACCCTGGCCTGTTCGGCGAGCTCCTTCGAGGAGTCGAGTCGCGCGCTTCTGTACTCCGGCAGGGAGCTCGGTCCGGTGGGTGCCTGCGGATTGTCGAACGGGTTCGTCTTCATCCAGGCGACGAAGGCGACAGCGAACTCGGGGCGGAAGCGCTTCTCGAAGAAGCGGGCCAGGGCCTCGTCCTGCTGGTGTTTGGCCTCCATCCAGGAATCGAAGGTGACGACATCGTAGAGATGATCCTGTCCGGCCAGGGTCTGCAGCTCCTGGCTCTCCACCGTGGTCGTCGCGAGCCGCGCATAGGCTTCGGCGCTCTCGGCATCCCATTTCGCCGCCTGGTACCCGCTCCAGGCGGTGAGGACGGCGACCGCTGCGAGGACCACTGCTTCGAGGATCTCGATCCACGCGTGCCGGCGCATGGGCGAGGAGTGGCCCCCGTGGCTCCGCTCGTGGAGGACCTGCGCGATCTCGATATTGGAGGTGGTCTCGGGCATCGGATCTCCTGGTGTCGTTCTCCCGCCGACGATAACTGAGAGACGCCCGCCCGGAGGGGGCTCCATCCCGCTCAGCCCGAAAGGGCAGCCGCCTCGGCGAAGTGACGCGGCTCGAGGGCTACCCGGGGTTCCCGCCCCATTCGGGCGGTTTCATCCGCGCTTCCCGGCGCTACCCTAGACGCGCTTCGCCCGGTTCGACTGCTCGCTCCCGGCGTCGCTGCGCCCGCGCTTCTTCATTTGCGAAGAAGCCGTCCACGAGAGGTTCGAGATGACGATCGACACTGGAAATACCGGATTCATGTTGCTCTGCGCCAGCCTGGTCATGCTGATGACGCCCGGGCTCGCGTTCTTCTATGGCGGCCTCGTCGGCCGCAAGAACGTACTGGCCATCATGATGCAGAGCTTCGTTTCGATGGGTTGGACGACGGTCCTCTGGTGGACCTTCGGTTTCTCGCTTTGCTTCAGCGGCGACATGAAGAGCGGCAGCGACGTCGCCGGGATCGTCGGGAATCTCGACTGGGCCTTCCTGCGCGGCATCACGCTGGACACGCCTTCGCCGATCAACTCGACGATTCCCATGATCGTCTTCTGCGCCTATCAGATGATGTTCGCCATCATCACCCCCGCTCTCATCACCGGTGCCTTCGCGAATCGCGTCACTTTCAAGGCCTACATGCTCTTCCTGACCGGATGGCTCACCCTGGTCTACTTCCCGTTCGTTCACATGGTCTGGGGCGGAGGCATCCTGGCGAGCTGGGGCGTCCTCGACTTCGCGGGCGGCATCGTCGTCCACAACATCGCCGGCATCGCTGCGCTCGCCTCCGTCCTCTACGTCGGCAAGCGCAAGGTCGTGGACCGCGGACCGCACTCCATTCCGCTCGTCGCGCTGGGCACCGGACTGCTCTGGTTCGGGTGGTACGGGTTCAACGCCGGCAGCG
>JAGPDF010000134.1 GCA_018057705.1 Thermoanaerobaculia bacterium
ATTCTGCGCGAAGGCAGCACCCGGTTCAGGTCAGGCGCCGCAGGAGCACCGCCGTCTGGTCGTCGGCCGCGGGCGCCCCGCGGGTGAAGCGATGCAACTCGGCCCACAGCTCCTCGAGGATCCCGGCAGCCGGAAGGTCGCGGCAGCGACGCAGGACCTCGCCGATACGCTCGACGCCGAGCTCCTCCCCATCCGGGTCGGCGGCCTCGAAGAAGCCGTCGGAGAGCACCACCCAGAGGTCGCCGGCCGCGAGCTCGACGCGCCGGACCCGCGGCGGCGGCAGGGCGGGAAAGAGGCCGAGGGGCGGCAGATCGGCCTTGAAGACCTCGAGCCGGTCGTCGGCTGCATGGTAGTGCAGGAGCGGCGCCTGACCCGCGCTGAGCGAATCGAGCCCGCGGCCATCCGGATCGAGGCGGCCGAACCAGGCGGTGATGAAGCGGTTCTTCGGCAGATCGGCGCAGAGCTGGTCGTTGACCGGCTTGATGAGATCGGCGAGCCCGAGCCCCGAGCGCACCGCCATGCGCAGCATGGCGCGCAGCTGCGTCACCGAGAGCGCGGGACCGATGCCGTGCCCGGTGGCGTCGGCGAGGAAGAGGAAGGTCCCGCCCGCCGGCTCTCCCGGGATCGGCACCAGGTCGTAGCCGTCGCCGCCGGTCTCGTCGGCGGGGTGCGCCTTCGCTGCGATGTCGAGCCCCGGGTGCTGCGGCAATTCGGTCGGCCAGGTGGCGCGCTGGATCTGGCTCGCGAGCTGCAGGTCGCGCTCCAGCTTGAGCAGCGTCCTCAGCCCGGCGCGCATCGACTCCTGCGCCTCCCCGAGCCGTGCCACCTCGGCGATGCCGGTCGCCACCGGTGGCTCGGGCTCGAGCTCGCCGGCGGCGATGCGCTCGCTGCGCGCCACCAGCGTCTCGACCGGGCCCGCGACGCTCCGGCCGACCCTCCGGGCACTCGCGAGCGCGAGGCCGAGCGCGAGGAGCGTCAAACCTACGACGGTCCAGACGAGGCGATTGCGGTCGGTGAGCAGGTCGCGCGCCGGGATGAGCACCGCCACCATCTGCTCGCCGCCGCCCGGCAAGGCGAACGGCCGCAGCCGCCCCCACCAGGTTTCGCCCCCGCTCGAGAATCGCAGCGCCTCGTTGCGCGCGTCCGCACCGGCGGCGTCGAGGGCGCGTCGCCCGTCCGCGAAGAGCGTCAGCCCGAGGTCCCGCGGGCGCTTAAGGAAGAGCTCCGGATTCGGCGAAACCCCCAGGCCTTCGAGCTCTCCGGACCAGGCGATCAACCGCTCGCGGGGATCGAGGACTCCGGTGACCGTTCCGGGCGTGACTTCGAGCGCGGCCAGATGCGCGAGCAGACTGTCGAGCAGCAGCTCGACCACGATCACGCGCCCCTCGCCCTGCACGGTCGTGACGCGCCGCGAAACGGCGAGACCGCGCTGCTCCACCAGCCCGCCCGCCACCCGGTCCGACCAGTGCGGCGTCGTGTCCTCCTCCACCGTCGACGCCGCTAACCACCAGGGCTCGAGCCGCAGATCGATCTCGCGCCGCGTGGCGCCGGGAACGTCGGGCTCGCCGCCGGCCGCGGCAGCCCCCTCCGGCCGGATCGTCAGCGCCTCCCATCCAGCGGCACCGCGGCGCAGGGCGACTCCGTGGCCATCGTCGGTGAACAGTCCGAAGGCCCCGATGCCGGTACGGGCGTCGAACCAGGGCAGCGCGAGCCTGCGCAGCTCCGCGCCGTCGCCCTCGGGCTGCACGAGGCCGAGGCGGGGCAGCTCGGCCAGGGAATCGAGGTGTTCGGCGGCCGGCTCGTAGAGCCCTTCGAGGTGGGTCTCGACCTCGAGGGCCGCGCGGTCGACGAGCTCCCGGGAGAGCGCCTGGACCGCGCGGCGCGCGCCCCAGAGCGCGGCGCCGAGAACGCCCACGGCGAGCAGAAGAACGACGAGCCCCTGGGTGAGGAAGAGGCGATGGCGGAGGGGTTGGGTACGCGACATGGACGCTCCGGACAGGGCGAAGCGTACACGAGAGGCACGCCGCCCAGGCTCGCCCCGGTGAGGACGAGTGTCAGGCCGGCTGGGACGCGGCGATCAGCGCCCGACCAGGGCGATCGCGCGCAGCGGCGCACCCGACCCGCCGCCGATGTTCATCGGCAGCGCCACCACCCAGAAGTCCCGCGCCGGCAGCGCGCCGAGGTTCTTCAGGTTCTCGAGACCCGGGACCTCGCGCGCGGCAGCGATGCGGTGCACCGCGAAGTCGCTCGACGGGCCGTGGTCGATGCTCGCGGTGTCGACACCCAGCGCACCGATGCCGCGCTCCTCGATCAGCCAGCGCGCCGCGTCGGCGCCGAAGGACGGGAAGTGGAGGTGCGTCGCGTCGCCGGGAGTGTCGTCACCGAAGTAGGCCTTGCGGTCTCCCCAGCGCGTCTCCCAGCCCGTTCGCAGCAGCACGATGGCGCCCGGCGGAATGCGGCCGTGCACAGCCTCCCAGGCGGCGAGGTCGCCCGGCACGAGGCGATAGTCGGCCTCTTTCGCGCACTGCTCCCGGACGTCGATCACCACTCCCGGCGCCACCAACTGACGCAGCGGCACCTGGTCCACGGATCGCTTGCCAAAGGCGAAATGGAGCGGGGCGTCGAGGTGGGTGCCGCCGTGCTCCGGCGTGCAGAAGCGGTTCGCGGCATAGAACCAGCCCGCCGGCGTGGGTCCGGAGTGCAGGACCTCCAGCGAAAACTGCAGGCCGGCGGCGCTCGGCCAGTAGAGGGTCCGGGCATCGAAGGGATGCGAGAGATCGACGACATCGACGGTCGCGAGGTTCAAGCCCGCCGCCGTCGGCGCTGGGGTCGCAGTTGCCGCCGGCGGAGCGTCGGTGGCGACGCCGGCCCCCGAGCCGAGGGCGAAGAGGACGAACGCTGTGAGCCGGGATCCGAGTCTGCAGAGTGAGCTCTTCATGGCGCATCATCCTGCGAGCCCGGATGGCGCACTGTCAACTCCGACCGGGCCCTCCAGGAGCCCGCGCTTCGTCGAGCACCTTGCGAACCGCCCGGGCGAGCTCGTCCAGGGAGAACGGCTTGTGCAGGAAAGCCACCTCGTCGGTCACCACGCCATGGCGGACGAAATCGTCCTCGACGTAGCCGCTCATCAGCAGCACCGCGAGTCCGGGACGGCGGGCGCGCAGGATGTCGGCGAGCTCCCGCCCGCTCATCTCCGGCATCACCAGGTCGGTCAGGAGGAGGTCGATCGCGTCGCCCTGCTGCTCCGCGATCCCGAGTGCCTCCCTTCCGCTCGCGGCGACGTGCACGGTGTAGCCCTGCCTCTCGAGGGCGAGCCGGGCCACCCGGCGCACACCCGCTTCGTCCTCGACCAGCAGGACGGTCTCTTTCCCGCTCGGCGCCGCGGCCGCGGCCGGTGCACGGACTGCGCCCTCCGCCGGCGCGGGCAGCTGCGGCAGGCAGATCTCGAACGATGTCCCCTGCCCCTCGACGCTCTCCACGCCGATGTGGCCACCGCTCTGCTGGACAATGCCGAAGACGGTCGACAGACCGAGTCCGGTGCCCGTGCCGACCGGCTTGGTGGTGAAGAACGGTTCGAAGATTCGCTCGCGGATTTCGGCGCTCATGCCGGTGCCCGAGTCGCGAACCGTCAGGCGGGCGAAACGCCCGGGCGCGAGCCCAGGGCGACTGCGACAGGCGCCCGCATCGAGCTCGACGGCGTCGGTCCGCAACGTCAGCGTTCCACCCTGCGGCATCGCATCGCGGGCGTTGACGACGAGATTGACGATCACCTGCTCGAGCTGTCCGGGATCGACCAGGACGTGGCCGGTCTCGGGGCCGAGCTCGCAGGTGAGCGCGATGTCCTCGCCGATCAGCCGGCGCAGCATCGATTCGACCCCGCCGACGACCGCGTCCAGCCCGACGACCTGCGGCGCCAGGACCTGGGTGCGGCTGAAGGCGAGGAGCTGCCGGGTGAGCGTCGCCGCGCGCGCCGCGGCCTCGCGGATCTCGCCGAGCAGGAGACGCTCCGTCGCCCCGGGCGCGAGCGCCCGATCGAGCATCTCGCCGTTGCCGCCGATCACCGTCAGCATGTTGTTGAAGTCGTGCGCCACACCGCCCGCCAGCCGGCCGATGGCTTCGAGCTTCTGCGCCACCCGCAGCTTTTCCTCGAGCTCCACACGCTCCGTGACGTCGGTCCAGGAGCCCACGATCTCGGTCGGCCGGCCATCGGCGTCGCGCAGCAGCCGGCGCTCGTCCCGCACCCAGAGGAAGCGCCCGTCGCGCCGCCGGAAGCGGAACTCCAGCACCAGATGATCGTGCTCGTAGGGCAGCGCGAAACTCGCCTGGATCGCCGACTGATCCTCCGGATGGACATTCTCGGCCCACCACCGGGCACCGTCCCCGGGGATCGACTCCCAGCCGGTCATGGCTTCGATGTTGTCGCTGTACCAGACGAGGCGCTGCCCCTCCGCCTCGATCCGCAGGGCGTAAATGACCGCCGGGCTACCGGAGACGAAGCGCCGCAACGCCGTCTCGCCGCGCCGCCGGTCGACGAACAGACCGATCTGTCGGCCGACGGATTCGAAGGCCTCCTGCAGAGCGGGGTCCGGTTCGCTCATGCTCATGCCCAGGAAGTCGATGACGCCCAGGAGCTCCTCGCCCAACCGGATCGGGAATCCGACAGCGCCCCGCAGGTGGAGTGCCGCCGCCTCCGCCTGACGTCTGCAGTCCTTGTCGGCTGGCAGATCGGCAATCCAGCGTGGCCGGGCCTCGGCCCAGATCTCGCCGGGAAAACCCTCGCCGCGGCGCAGGCGGAGACGACGTGTCGCCGCGCCGAGCGCCGCGGCATCGACGCCCGGTGCGGCCCACCAGTCGACGCAAGCGAGCGTCGAATCTCCCTGACCGCACTCCCAGAGGGCTCCGAAGGACCACTTCTCTGGCTCGCCGATCGCTTGCAGGAGCCCCCGTGCCGCCTCAGCGAGCGAGGACGAGGCCGCCAGGACCCGGCTCACCTCCGCCTGCATCGCCGAACGGCGCTCCGCCTGCTTGCGGGCCGTGATGTCGCGGTCCATGCCGCGATATCCGCGCAGGTCCCCTGTCGGACCGAAGAAGGGGACACCGCTGCTCTCCAGAACGACGAGCCGGCCGTCCTTGTGGAGGTTGACGTTCTCGAGATTGGCGAACGGGGCCTGGCGCGTGGCATAGCTCCAGAAGAGCTCGCCGACCCGAGCCGCCTCCTCCTCCGGCATCAGGGCGAACGGCGTTCGCCCGAGGACTTCGTCCGGCTCGTATCCCAGCAGTTGCACGACCCGCGGGCTGACGAAGGTATAGCGCGCCGCAGCGTCGACCTCCCAGATCCAGTCGAAGGTCGTCTCGGCGAGCGCCCGGTAGTGCTCCTCGCTCTGGCGCAACGACTCGGCGACGGCGCGCGCCTGGGTCACGTCGCGCGCGATGCCGAGAACGCCCAGGAGCTTCCCGCCGGGATCCCGCACGGGAGTCTTGATGGTCTCGAAGCACGCCGATTTCGGCACATTCTTCGGCTCGATCCATTCCTCGCTGACCCAGGGCCCTCCGAGCTCGATCGCCCGGAGGTCGTTGTGGCGGAAAGCCTCGGCGACCTCCGCCGGAAAGAAGTCGGCGTCGCACCGCCCGAGGATCTCCTCGACGCTCGAATCCATCATGCGCGCAAACGCGTCGTTGCAGGCCAGGAAGACACCTGCGGGGTCCTTCATCCAGACGAGATCCGGAATGGTGTCGAGGACGGTCCGCAGGCGCGAGCGCTCGGCGACGAGGGCCTCTTCGGCGAGGACGCGATGGGTGATGTTCTCATGCGCGATGACGGCGCGGAGAGGGCCCTGTCCGGCAGGCGTGACGCGAGCGACGAACCAGCGCCGGACCTCCGGCGAGTGACATTCGTACTCGAGCGCGAACCCCGGGCTCTGGCGTGCAAGCACGGCGCGCAGTCCTTCGGCGAACTCGCCGGCGGCCCCGCAGCCGTCCGCCGCGGCGACTTCGCAGACGTGGAGGTAGTTCACGCCCACGCCGCAGGCACTCCCCGCGTCCCCGCCGTTCGCCGCGCAGAATCTCCGCCAGGCCTCGTTCACCGACAGGATCTCGCCCGACTCGCCGACCACAGCGATGTGCGAATCGAGGCTGTCGAGCGTCGAGCGCACGAAACTCTCCGACTGGCTCATCGCTTCTTCGGCCTGCATCGGAGCGGCGATGTTCGCGAAGACGGCGGCGGGCGGCGCGCCCCCGCGCCACATTCTGGACCGTTCGTCGGATCGCTCACGGCGTTCCGGCCGGACCCTGCACCGGCTCGGGTCGAGAACGGGCCCTCACTCCCGGACATCTGCACCTCCGGGCAGCGCGAGCTCTCGCGCTACCCTGGAGCACTCTACTCCCATTGGCGGACCTGGGCCCTCGGCATGAGCGCGCCCGCGAGCTCCGGCCGCCGTATGGGGGAGGCCCCGCCGGCCCGTGCTAGCCTCGCAGGCGAGCCCGGTCGGCGTCCTTCGCCCTCCCGCCGGCTCTCCGCCCATGCTCTGGACCGTCGCTGCCGCCGTGCTGCTGATCAACCTGCCGTTCGGTTTCTGGCGGGCCGGAGTGCGCAAGTTCTCGCCCGCCTGGTTCGTGGCGGTGCACGCCCCGGTGCCGCTCGCCGTCGGCCTGCGCTTCGCCTCCGGCCTCGGTTTCCAGTGGCACACCCTGCCTCTCTTCGTCGCCGCCTTCT
>JAGPDF010000135.1 GCA_018057705.1 Thermoanaerobaculia bacterium
TGGGCGAGATGATCCCGGGCGACCCGCTCGGAGAGTTCCTGTCGCCGCAGGTGCGGCTCTGGCTGCAGCTTCTCTTCGCGACACCGGTCGCCGTCTGGGCGGCCTGGCCGTTCTACGAGCGCGCCGTGGTCTCGGTGAGGAACCGTAGCCTCAATATGTTCACCCTGATCGGGCTCGGCGTCGGCGTCGCCTACGGCTACAGCCTGGTCGCGGCTTTCTTCCCCAATCTGCTGCCGCACACGATGCGGCATGGCGGAGTCGGTGGGTCGGTACCGGTCTATTTCGAAGCGGCGGCGGTGATTACCGCCCTGGTGCTGCTCGGCCAGGTGCTCGAGCTGCGCGCGCGCGGCGAGACGGGCTCGGCGTTGAAGAAGCTCCTCGGTCTTCAGGCGACCTCCGCGCGGCGGATCGCCGCCGACGGCAGCGAGGCGGACGTGCCGCTCGCCGAGGTCCGGGTGGGCGACCGACTGCGGGTCCGACCGGGCGAGAAGATCCCGGTGGACGGCCTGGTCCTCGACGGACGCAGCGCGGTGGACGAATCGATGGTCTCCGGCGAGCCGATTCCGGTCGAGAAGGTGGCGGGCGCGAAGGTGGTCGGCGCCACCGTCAACGGCACGGGCGGCCTCGTCATCCGCGCCGAGAGAGTCGGCGGAGAGACGCTCCTCGCCCGCATCGTCGCCATGGTCGCCACGGCGCAGCGCAGCCGGGCACCGATCCAGAAGCTCGCCGACCGGATCTCGGCCGTCTTCGTACTGACGGTGCTGGCGGTCGCTGCAGTGACCTTCGCGCTCTGGTCGATGCTCGGGCCCGAGCCGCGCCTCGCGCACGCCCTGGTCAACGCGGTCGCGGTGCTGATCATCGCCTGCCCTTGCGCTCTCGGGCTCGCGACTCCGATGTCGATCATGGTGGCGATGGGGCGGGGCGCCTCGATGGGCGTCCTGTTTCGCAACGCCGAGGCGATCGAGCTCCTGGGCAGCGTCGATACGCTGGTCGTCGACAAGACCGGAACTCTCACCGAGGGCAGGCCGAAGCTCACCGACTTCGCGCTCGCCCCCGGCTTCTCCGCGTTGGGCGAGAGAGAGCTCCTCGGCCTCGTCGCCGGCCTCGAGCTGGCGAGCGAGCATCCGTTGGCGGCGGCGATCGTCGGCGGTGCGCGGGAGCGCGGAGCCCGTCCGGCACTCATGGCGGAGAACGAGAGCTTCGACTCGGTCACCGGAAAGGGCGTGCAGGGGACGGTTTCGGGCCATCGGCTGCTGGTCGGCAACCGAGCGCTGCTCGAGGGCGCCGGCGTCGATCCCGCGCCGCTCGTCGCCGCGGCCGCGGCGCTGCGGACCGCGGGAAAGACCGTGATGTTCGTCGCCGTCGATGACCAGGCTGCGGCGCTCGCGGCGGTCGCCGATCCGGTGAAGGGCTCGACGCCGGAGGCGATTCGCGCACTTTCGGCGGAAGGCATCCGGATCGTCATGCTGACCGGCGACAGCCGAGCGACCGCCGAGGCGGTGGCGAAGGGGCTGGGGATCGACGAGGTGATCGCAGAGGTGTTGCCTGACCAGAAGCTCGCGGTGATCGAGCGTCTCGAGAAGGAGGGGCGGAAGGTCGCCATGGCGGGCGACGGCGTGAACGACGCTCCGGCGCTGGCGCGCGCCCGGGTCGGCATCGCGATGGGCACCGGCACCGACGTCGCCATGGAATCCGCCGGCGTGACGCTCGTGAAGGGGGATCTCGGGGGGATCGTGCGCGCCCGGCGGCTGTCGCACGCGACGATGCGGAACATCCGCCAGAACCTCTTCTGGGCCTTCGCCTACAACGCCGCCGGCGTGCCGATCGCCGCCGGGATCCTCTATCCCTGGACCGGCTGGCTGCTCTCCCCCATGCTCGCCGCCGCCGCGATGAGCTTCTCCTCGGTGACCGTGATCGCGAACGCGCTCCGCCTGCGCCGTGCCGCGCTCGATTCGCCCGCTGGCGCCACCGCCGTTTCCTCTCAGCGCTGATGCCAGGGGGTCGCTTCGTGACCTCTCTCGAATCGCGTCCTTGGCTCTCGCGGCCCGCCTTCTGGAAGGGCCGGGGCGCCCGGCTCTTGGTGGGGCTCCCTCTGGTGCTCAATTCGGCCTGCGCCTCGGTCGACGCCAGGCCGTCGTTCGACAGCGTGGCGGCGACGGTTGCGGAACGCTCCGGAGCCCAGCCGGTCTGGTCGCGGACCGCCGCGGACGATGAAGCCACCGAGCGCGCGGCCCGGGAGCTGCTGGAAGCGCCGCTCGACGACGCTGCGGCGGCCCGGATCGCGCTCCTGCGCAATCGGGCGCTGATCGGGGAGATCGAGGAGCTGGGCATCGCCCGGGCGGACTATGCCCAGGCGACGCGCCTCGTGAATCCGACGCTCGCGGCCTCCCGCCGGACCTCGGGCTCGGCGCCCGGGAGCAACGTCGAGGTCGCGCTGGTCGCCGACCTGCTCGACGTGCTGGTCCAGCCGGCCCGCGCCCGCCTCGCGGCCGTGGAGTTCGAAGCGGCCAGGCTCCGGCTGGGGCAGACGATGCTCGATCTGGTGGCCGATGCCCGCACCGGCTACGTCGTTCTGGTCGCTGCCGAGGAGAGCCTCGAACGGGTCGCGCTGGTGCGCGATCTCACGCGGGCCGCCGCCAAGCTCGCCCGCCGGCAGGCTGCCGCGGGAAACCTCGCAGAGCGGGACGTCGCCCTCTTCGAGGCCGAGGAGGCGGAGGCGACGATCGACCTCACCCGGGCGGAGGTCGAGGCCGGCGGCGCTCGCGAGCGGTTCAAAGTTCTCCTCGGCCTGAGGCAGGAGGGCCCCGCCTGGTCGGTCGCGCGGCACCTGCCGGCGCTGCCCGGTGCGGAGCCCGATCTGACGGGTCTCGAACAGCAGGCGCTCGCGAACCGGCTCGACCTCGACGCGGCGCGTTTCGGCGTCGATCTGGTCGGTCGGGCCCTCTCCCTGAAGAGGGGAACGCGCTTCTTTCCGGTCGGCGTCGAAGTCGGCTTCAGTCGCGAGACAGAGCTCGACGGTGTTCGCCTCGAAGGGCCGCAGATCGCCATTGCCCTGCCGATCTTCGACACCGGAGCCGCCTCGATCGCCCGGCTCGAAGCCGAGGAGCGGCGCGCACGCCGGCAACTCGAAGGGCTCGCGCTCGAGATCGCTTCGGAGGTGCGGGTGCGCCGCCAAGAGCTCCTCGGAGCCCGCTCGCTGGTCGAGACCTATGAAGGAGTGCTCCTGCCGAAGCGCCGCGCGATCCTCGAGCAGACGCTCCTGCACTACAACATGATGCTCGAGGGCGTTTACGACCTGCTGCGCGCGCGTCGCGAAGAGACCGGGTCGGCGCTCGCCGCGACCGCGGCGTTGCGCGAGTACTGGCTTGCCAGGATCGGGCTCGAGCGCGCCATCGGCGCACGCCTGATCGATGCCACCCCAACGACGACCGATCCTTCCTCTGGAGGCGCGCGATGATCTCCCGCAGAACCTGGCTCTCGCGTGCCGCGCTGATCGCCTCCGGCGCCGCGTTGGTGGATCGGGCCCGCGTGGCCCTCGGTGGAGGCGCAGCCTGGGCGCAAGAGCCGCACGCCGGGCACTCGCAGCCGGAGGTGCCCCCGGCGACCGACCCGCGGTCGGTCCACACGCCAGCGCCCCCGCCGGCGCGGGTCGCGTCGGGAAATCTCCCCTACACCCCGGTCATCACACCGAACGGTTCGACGCTGCCGTTCGTGATGAAGGACGGCGTCAAGGAGTTTCATCTCGTCGCCGAGCCGGTCGAAGTCGAGTTCGCTCCCGGGATGAAGGTCAACGCCTGGGGCTACAACGGCTCGGCTCCCGGACCCACGATCGAGGCAGTCGAGGGAGATCGCGTCCGGTTCGTGGTCGAGAATCGTCTGCCGGAGCACACCACCATCCACTGGCACGGCATTCTGCTCCCGGCGGGGATGGACGGCGTCGGGGGACTCAACCAGCCGCAGATCCAGCCGGGCGAGACCTACGTCTACGAGTTCACGCTGCGCCAGCACGGCACGCACCTCTATCATCCGCACGCCGACGAGATGGTGCAGATGGCGATGGGCATGATGGGTTTCTTCATCATCCATCCGCGCCGGCCCGAGCGCCGGATCGATCGCGACTTCTGCCTCTTTCCGCACATGTTTTACGTGCGGCCGGGCACGAAGACTCCCGACGCCGCGGTCATGCTCGACTTCAATCTCTTCACCTTCAACGGCAAGGTCTATCCCGGCACGGAGGCGCTGGTCTGCAGGCTGGGCGACCGCACCCGCATCCGGCTCGCGAACCTGAGCATGACGAGCCACCCCATCCACCTGCACGGCCATCAGATGTGGGTCACCGAGACCGACGGCGGGCAGATCCCGCGCTCCGCCTGGTGGCCGGAGACGACGGTGAACGTCTTTCCCGGCACCACGCGCGCCTTCGAGTTCGTCGCCGACAACCCTGGAGACTGGGCACTGCATTGCCACAAGACGCATCACACGATGAACGCCATGGGGCACGACGTTCCGAACCTCCTCGGCGTCGACCAGAAGGGCGTTTCGCAGGACATTTCCCGTCTCGTCAAAGGCTACATGGCGATGGGGTCGACCGGCATGGCCGAGCACGCCGCACACTCGGAGCTCATGCCGGGAGTGCCGAACACGCTGCCGATGATGACCGGCACGGGTCCCTTCGGACCGATCGAGATGGGCGGCATGTTCACGGTTCTGAAGATCCGCGAGAGCCTCGCGAGCTACGAGGATCCGGGCTGGTACGACTACCCGGAGGGGACCGTCGCGCGGCGGGTCGGCGCGGCCCCGACCGGCAGCTAGGTCGACGGTCGGGCCTGCGGCTGCGCTACTCCGGGGAAATTCTCCGGAAGGTCCCGTCCCGCGATCCTCTGGCGCGAGTGCGGAGAATCGCCACTCGAGAAGCCTCCTTCTCCATAGGCGGGAAGGCAAAGAGAGGGGCGCTGCCGCGCCCCTCTCTTTTTCAACTGCGATGCGTCGGCCTCAGCTCTTGGCCGGAGCCTCCGCGGCCGCGGGGTGCGGGCAGGCCTTGCCGGCGCCGCTGCAGCAGCAACGAGTTTCGTCGCCGCCCTTGTGCATGGCAGCGTGGTGGGCGCAGGAGGCTTTGGCGTCGGCGGTCGCGTCGCCCTTCATGCAGTCGGCATGCTTGGCGCAACAGGCTTTGCCCTCGCCAGCGACGCCGTCCTTGTGCATGGCAGCGTGTTGGGCGCGACAGGCTTCACCCTTCTCGCCCTCCGTCTGCATCCTGGCGTGGTCGCAATTCATGCCGGCCTTGCCGTCGGCGGAGTCGTGGTGCCTGCAGCAGGCTTTCTCCATTGCCTGGGGGGCTTTGGCTGCGTCGGGGGCCGGTGTATCCGCTGCGGCGCCGGCGAAGGCAGAGACGGTGAGACCGAAGGCGAGGGCGAACAGCGAAACGGTGGTCTTGCTTGCGTGCATGATCGATATCTTTCTGGGCCCGCGGCGCGGACCCGGTTCAAGATTGGAGTTCGAGGCGAAGGACGGGACCTTCAGGCCGTGAGCGGGGGCGGCCGGGGGGAGCGCGGAGCGGCGGCCGGAGAGGCGCGCGGCCGCAGTACCGGGGCCTCCCGCCAGTCAAGGCGAGCGGGACGGGGGGCGTCCAGTGTGACGAGGACCTCGAGTCGGGAGGCCGCGACCGGCGCCGCGACCTCTCTGGTGGGCGCCTGGCGAAGGATAGGCGGAGTCGGATGCAGCCGGCAGTTGCCGGAGTCGCGGGTCGGACGGGTCTTCGGGCAGCCCGCCGGTCGCTGGCTCGGACAGCCGTTGTTGCGCTCCATCCGTGAGCAACTCGAGGCGACTGCCGCAGCATGGTGACCGCAGGTCGGCGCCATCGGCAGGCACTCGCGGACCTCGGCAGGGAGCGAAGCGGCGATGGCGAAGAGCGAGAGGGCCAGAACGGCGGAGCGGCGCATCACCAAAAGCGTACAGCACGATGGATGCCCGGTCTCCCACCCGATCGGCCGGCCGGCCGCGTCCACAGGGCGCACGGTGAGGTTGATAGGCTCCTTCGCGCGATGGGTGCGATGCGACGGACACCGCTTCTCTGCCTTTTCGTGACCCTGGCCGCCCCTTTCGGTGCCGCCTCGGCAGAGGCTGTATCCACCACGCGGATCACTCGCGCCCTGATCCTCGACGGCAGCGGCGCTACCGGACGGGAGGGGAGTTTGCGGATCGTGGGCGACCGGATCGCCGCGGTCGCCTACGCGCCCGAGGTGCTGGCGCCCGTCCCCGGGGAGACGGTCGTCGAGGCTCGCGGCCGTGCGCTGGCTCCGGGCTTCATCGACACGCACACCCACGGCGACGAGCAGATCTTCGAGCATCCGGAGGCGCTCGCCGCCGTCAGCCAGGGCATCACGACGTTCGTCGGCGGGCAGGACGGCGACTCGATCCTGCCGCTCGGCGATCTCTTCTCCCGGCTCGAGC
>JAGPDF010000136.1:0-4222 GCA_018057705.1 Thermoanaerobaculia bacterium
CGGCCCGGCTGCTGCGCTTCGAGCCGGCGCACGACGCTTTCGAACTCGAGCGCCCCCTTGTGCCGGTGGACGGCGCCGGCGAAAGCGATGCGCCGCGGCGGGTGTTCGACCGTTCGGTGTGGCGTCCCTTCGACGAGGCTGTGGGGCGGGATCACCCGCGTGCGCTCCGGTGTGAGCTCGGGAAAGAGCCGCAGGTGCTCGCGGCGCGTCGACTCGGACGGAAACTCCACCCGGTCGGCGAGCGCGAGGAGGCGGCGGGCGACCGCGCGACGTTCTTCCTGGAAGCCGGGGCGCAGACTCCAGCTCGCTGCCAGGCAGCGGCTGCAGCGCGACGGGTCGGCCGAGAAGTCGCAGAATCGACCGGACGGCTCTTCGAGCAGATGTGGCCGCGGACAGTAGAGCGCGAAGTCGTGCGCGGAGATGCCGAAGGGGAGCCCGCGCTCGCGCAGCGCGATCGGCAGCGTGAGCGGTAGATCGACCAGGCTCTCGAAATGCAATCGCGTGGCGCCGACCCAGCGCGCGGCCTCGCTCAGGATCGGCCCGGCGGAGTCATCGAGAAACGCCGGAGCCGCGGCGTCGTCCGACCGCTCCCGCAGCCACTCGAGCGCCAGGGGTCGCTCGACGCCGCGCCCCCAGAGCTCGCAGCGGAAGCGGTCCCCCAGGCGTTGGAGGACGGCGACCGGCTCGGTTGCAGCGCGCTCCTCGAGGCGAACCAGAAGCTGGATCGCCGCGCCACCGCGCCGACGCTGCATCGGAAACGGCAGGAACCAGAGGGTGGGCGACCGCGCGCCGGGTGGCAACGGTGTCGCGGTATCGGCGAGCGTGAAACGTCGGCTCCGCGCCTCGTCGCGCCGCCGATCGCGCCAGCGTTCGACGAGCGATCGCGGTCCCTCCGCGGCGAGCAGCCGCGCGGCGAGAGCGAGGCGCGCTGGCAGGAGGCCGGGCATGCGGGAAGCCTAGCGCGACCGGCGGGCGGCCAGGACCTGGTCGTAGATCGGTTCGAGCGCCGCGAAGTGCCCGGCGAGAGTCGGCACGGCCGGCGCATGGCGCCGCCAGTCCGCGATCTGTCGCGGGTCGGCGATCAGGCGCTCGAGCCAGGCACGCAGCTCCTCCGGGCGATCGGGATCGAACTGTCCGCCGCACGCTTCGGCACCGACGAAGAGCTCGGCGAGCGCGCCGCGGCGGCTGGCGACGACCGGCAGGCCGGCTGCGAGAGCTTCGCGCGCCGCCAGGCTGTAGGACTCGAGGCCGAGCGAGGGCACGAGCAGCAGATCGAGGCCGGCGTAGATGGCGCCGCGCTCCTCCTCCGCGAAGCGCCCGCGCAGGTGGACGGCACCGCCCTCGGCTGCGGCGACGGCCTCGCGAACGTAATCCGGGTCGTGCGCCGCGTCTCCCCAGACCTCGAGCGTGACGGCGCTCGCGGGCAGGCCGGCGAGCGCCCGGGTGGCGACGTGCAGGCCCTTGTGCGGCAGGAGCGAACCGATGAAGCCGAGCCGCAGGGGCAGACCCGGCACGCGGGGGAGAGGTTCGATCGGTCGTGACGGGTGCTCGACGCCGTAAGGCACGAGGTGGACCGGGACGCGGTCCGGCAGCCAGCCGAGCGCGCGGAACGAATCGAGGATCGCCGAGGAGCCGGCGACGAGGGCGTCGGCCGCGGCGAGCACGCTGCGCGCCCGCCGGTCGCGGAGGCGGTAGAGCGTCCGGTTGAGCCTGCCGTTCAGACCCGCCGACGGGGTCAGCCGGGTGAGCGGCAGACAGGCGCTGCAGCGCCCGGGAGTGGGACCCGGGCAGAGGCGGCGGTCGCGGTCGAGGAGGTTGGCCCGCGCACAGAGCAGCCACCAGTCCTGCAACTGCAACACGAGCGGCAGTCGCCGGCGGCGCGCTTCGTCGACCAGCGCGAAGCCGTTGCCGGCGAGATGATGGATGTGCAGGAGGTCCGGAGCCGTCTGGTCGAGGAAGCGCGCGAAGTCGACGCGCGCGCCGCGATCGTAGAGTCCGTTCCTGCGCAGCGGATTGCGCTGGTCGAAGTGGTTCACCCGCGCGCGCACGCGGATCGAGAGATCGTCGAGCTCGATCACGGTGCCGGTCGCGAACTGGCGATCGGCGGAACGCGTGTAGACCGCGACCGGCCGACTCGCCCTTTGCTGGTGGGCCAGCCACCAGGCGTACATCTCGGTGCCGGCGAAGTTCTCCGGCGGCCAGCCGTGCACGAGATGGACGACGGCCGCGCGCGGCGGCGCGGCGGGCGATCGGCCGGCGGGCGGAGCGCTCGCGCTGCGCAGGGCTTCGAGGATCGGCCGGCGCGCCGGGGCGACCGGATCCTCGGTCATCCATGCCGCGAGGCGGGCACGAAAGTCAGGGTAGCGCCTGGCCAGGGTGCGCTCGGCCTGGCGAACCCGCCGGTCGCGCGTCCGTCCGAAGCTGCGCTGTCCTTCGTGGAAGACGAAGGTCGCGTCGTCGAGGCAGTGCTCCCAGCCGGCGGCGGCGGCGCGCAGGCAGAAGTCGACCTCTTCGCCGTAGCCCAGCCCGAAGGCGACGCGGTCGAAGGAGCCGATCTCCGAGAGCAGCGCGCGCTTGACGTAGAAACAGAATCCGACCGCGGTGGGAATGCGCGGGTAGAGCCGTGCCGACGACTGCTCGACGAGCGCCGCGAAGCGGTCGACGTCGAAGCCGGTCGGCAGGCGATTGATCTCGAACGGCCGCGGGAGCGAGGCGAGCGTGCCGTTGTTGGTGAACGGCGTCACGGTCCCGATGCGCGGCGCGCTGGCGGCCGCTGCGGCGAGCCGGTCGAGCCAGCCGCGCGTCACCACCGTGTCGCTGTTGAGCAGGACGACGTCGCGCCCCGCACCCCCGGACTCCACCTCACCCGCGAGGAGCCCGCGGTGGATCGCCGCCGGATAGCCGGACCGGACCTCCTGTCGCAGCACGTCGAGCGCCGGGGCGCCGAAACGCTCACGGGCGCGGGCGACGAGGAGCTCCACGGCCTCCTCTTGCGGTCCATCGACGACGAGCAGCAGGCGATGCCGGCTGCGATCGACATGTCTTTCGAGGCTCGCGAGGCAGCGTTCGAGCGCCTCCGGCGCGCCGTAGACCGGCACGATGACGTCGATACGGCCCTCGTCGCCGAGACCGCGGCTTCCCGGGCGCCTCGCGTCGGACGTCACGGCGAGCTCTGCGCGCCGCCGGAGAAACGCCCTCCGCACAGGTCGAGGACGAAGAGCTTGAGCTGCCCCGGGAGCTCGCCGCGAACTCCGGTGACGCCGGCCAGGCGGTCCCCGAGGAGTGGGCGCCAGGCGGCGGGTTCGGCGGTCACCACGAAGCTGCAAGGCGGCGCCTCCGCCGGCAGGGCGCGCCCGTCGAGCGGCGGGAAGCGGCGAAGATAGTGGCGGTGCCACTGCGCCACCGGGTGGCCGTCTTCTGCACCGCGTCCGAGCGCCCTCTCGACGAAGGCGCGCGCGTCCGGTTCGGAGTCGAGGAACCGCTGCAGTGCGCCGAGGCTGTGCGGCTCGCGCTCCGGCCAGGCCCGGGCGAGCGCTTCGATGCGGGCCGCGCCCAGGAGGGCGAGCAGCAGCAGGAACGCGGCGAGGCCGCCGCGCCAGCGAACGAGGAGCGACCTCACCTGATCGAGGAGCAGCGCGGTCGCAAGGGCAAGTGCGGGATAGGCGGGGAAGACGTACCACACCAGGCGGGAGCTGGGGATGGCGAAGAGCACGAAGGTCACGACGATCCAGAGCAGGAGCGTCGAGTGGATCCGGCGGTCGTGCGTCGCGGCGACTCCCGGGTCGCGGCGCGAGCGCAGCAGACGCACGGCGAGCGCCAGGGGGGCGAGGAGGGCGAAATAGCCGAAGTTCTCGATCGCGGCCCGGATGTAGATGGAAGGGGGCTGCAGATGCAGCGGATCGAGCCCGGCGCCGGAGCGTCTTGCGAGATCGATCCCGAGAAAATAGAGGACATCCCCTACCGAGCCGAGAGAAAAGAGCAGCCACGCGAGATAGAAGAGCAGGCCCGGGAGCGTCGCTGCCCCGGCGGTGACGATCGCCCGGGCGAGGCGCCGGCGCAGCGTTGCGGGCTCCGCCTCGGTTTCGCGAGGTACGGCGAGCTCGACCAGAAAGAGGGCGCCGCCGACGACGAGCGGGCCGACGAGGCCCTTCGTCCAGCTGGAGAAGCAGGAGAGCAGGGCGAGTCCGCCGAGGCGAACCCGGGCGCTCTTGGCGCCGGTCTC
>JAGPDF010000136.1:4322-6415 GCA_018057705.1 Thermoanaerobaculia bacterium
TATCTTGTTAGCAGTCGCTGGTGACGAGTGCCAATCGGTGCTCGAGCGGCGAATCGCCAGAACATAACAGACCCGAAGGAGGAACCCGCAGTGAACATTCGACCTCTGCACGACCGCGTGGTGGTCAAGCGCCTGGAAGCCCAGGAGCAGATCCGGGGCGGCATCATCATCCCCGACACCGCCAAAGAGAAGCCGCAGGAAGCCGAAGTTTTCGCCGTCGGCCCGGGCAAGGTGAACGAGGACGGCAAGCGCTCGCCGATGGACGTCAAGAAGGGCGACCGCATCCTCATCGGCAAGTACTCCGGCAGCGAGATCAAGATCGACAGCGAGGAGTACGTCATCCTGCGCGAAGACGAGATCCTCGCGGTGATCGAAGCCGGCGAGAAGACCGAAAAGTCCGCCAAGAAGTAAGCGCCTCGAACCCGCTTCCCAGTAAAACGTTCACTAAGGAGAACCGAAGCCATGGCAGCCAAACACATTACCTACTCTGAGGAAGCGCGCGGCGCGATCCTCAAGGGTGTCAACAAGCTGGCCGATGCGGTGAAGGTCACCCTCGGCCCGAAGGGCAGGAACGTCGTCATCGAGAAGAAGTTCGGCTCGCCGACGATCACCAAGGACGGCGTCACCGTCGCCAAGGAGATCGAGCTTCCGGACGCGCTCGAGAACATGGGCGCGCAGATGGTGCGCGAGGTCGCCTCGAAGACCTCCGACGTGGCCGGCGACGGCACCACCACCGCCACCGTGCTGGCGCAGGCGATCTACCGTGAAGGCGCCAAGAACGTCACCGCCGGCGCCAACCCGATGGAGTTGAAGCGCGGCATCGACCTCGCCGTCAAGGCCGTGATCGAAGCGGTCGACAAGATGGCGAAGCCGGTCGAGGGCACCGAGATCGCCCACGTCGGTACGATCTCGGCGAACAACGACCAGGAGATCGGCAAGATCATCGCCGAGGCGATGGAGAAGGTCGGCAAGGACGGCGTCATCACGGTCGAAGAGGCCAAGGGCCTCGAGACCAACCTCGAGGTCGTCGAAGGCATGCAGTTCGACCGCGGCTACCTCTCGCCCTACTTCGTGACCGACGCCGAGCGCATGGAGTCCACCCTCGAGAACGTCAAGATCCTCCTCTACGAGAAGAAGATCTCCTCGATGAAGGACCTCCTGCCGATCCTCGAGCAGGTCGCCCGCCAGGGCAAGCCCCTTCTCATCATCGCCGAGGACGTCGAAGGTGAGGCGTTGGCGACGCTGGTGGTCAACAAGCTGCGTGGCACGCTGCAGATCGGAGCCGTCAAGGCGCCGGGCTTCGGCGATCGTCGCAAGGCCATGCTCGAGGACATCGCGATCCTCACCGGTGGCAAGCTCATCACCGAGGATCTCGGCATCAAGCTCGAGAACGTCAAGTGGGAAGACCTGGGCGAGGCCAAGAAGGTCCTCATCAACAAGGACAACACCACGATCGTCACCGACATCGACGACAAGAAGCGTCGTGAGTCGATCGCCGGCCGGGTCAAGCAGATCCGCACCCAGATCGAGGAGACGACCTCCGACTACGATCGCGAGAAGCTGCAGGAGCGGCTCGCCAAGCTCGTGGGCGGCGTCGCCGTCATCAAGGTCGGCGCAGCCACCGAGACCGAGATGAAGGAGAAGAAGGCCCGCGTCGAAGATGCCATGCACGCCACCAAGGCGGCAGTCGAAGAGGGCATCGTCGCCGGCGGCGGCGTGGCGTTCATCCGCGCCATCGCAGCGGTCGACAAGATCAAGGCCGAAGGCGACGTCGCGGTCGGCGTCAAGATCGTCCGTCGCGCGCTCGAGGAGCCGGCCCGTCAGATCGCCCAGAACGCGGGCGAAGAGGGTTCGGTCATCGTGCGTCAGCTGTTCGAGTCGTCCGGCAACATCGGCTTCAACGCCGGCACCGGCAAGTTCGAGGACATGGTCAAGGCCGGCGTCATCGACCCGGCGAAGGTGACCAAGACGGCGCTCATCAACGCAGCGTCGATCGCCGGCCTGATGCTCACCACCGAAGCGATGGTGGCCGAGATCAAGGAGAAGGACAAGGGCGGCATGCCCGGTGGCGGCGGCGGCATGGGCGGCATGGG
>JAGPDF010000137.1 GCA_018057705.1 Thermoanaerobaculia bacterium
CCGAGCTCGCCGCCGCCCAGGAGGAGGCTGGTGCCGACCATCTCCTTCGGACGCTTGGTGATCAGGTTCACCACGCCGGTCATGGCGTTGGCGCCCCAGACGGCGCTACCCGGTCCGCGCACGGCTTCGATCTGTTTGATCTCGGCGGTGTTCACCGGCAGGAAGTCCCACATCACGAAGCCGAAGAAGTCGAGGTAGAGCGAGCGGCCGTCGAGCAGCACGAGCTGCGAAGTCGCCAGGGTGTTCGTCGAGCCGCGCGCCGTCATGTTGATGTCGCGGGCGCTGGTCTGCGAGACGTTGAGGCCCGGAACGTTGCGCAGCAGCGCGCCGTAGTTGTCGGCCGGAATCGACTCGATGTCCTTGGCCGTCAGCACGGAGATCGCGGCCGGCGCCTCGTTCAGCGACTGCTCGGTACGCGACGCGGTGACGACGATGACCTCTTCGACGAGCTCATCCGGCTCTTCCGCCGGTGGCGCCTCTTCCTGAGCCATCGCCGGAGCGATGCCCATCGCCAACGCGGCGAGTGCAGCCAACCACAAACGCTTCTGATCCATTTCGCTCTCCCCCGTGCATGGCGAGACCGCTGAAGACGGCCTCGGAACCTCGAAAATTTCGCTGGCGCGGATCGTAACCCAGTCAAGGTCATTCTGCTACCATGAAATCGGAGGTCGTCCAGTGCACTCTTTTCGCCACATCGTGATCGGATTCGACGGCCGGGAAGACGGGCACCGCGCCCTGCGCTGGGCCCGGGGCGTCGCGCAGCAGACGCCGCAGATGACGCTGCACCTCACCCACGCGCTGGCGCTGCCCGCCGTGCCGATGCACTCGCTCGAGCTCTCCGCCGAGGAGATCCTTGCGGGTGCGGAGCGCGCCATCCGATCCCAGCTCGAGGCGGCCCAGCGCGAGCTCGCTGCGGCGGGATTCACCGTCGACATCCACGTGCGGCGATGGCTGCCGGGCGACACTCTCATCGAACAGGCGGAGGCTCTCGACCAGGCGATCATCGTGGTCGGCCAGCACGGCGGACTCGCCCGAAGGGTGCTCATCGGCTCGACGAGCGGGCGGGTCTCCCGCGAGGCCGGGGTTCCGGTCGTCGTGGTCCGCGGCGCCGACCGCCCGAGCCCCCCCCGGCGCCTGCTCGTGGGCACGGACGGCTCGGCCGGAAGTCTCGCCGCCCTGGCCGCCGCCCGGGCCCTCTGCCCGGACGCCCGCCTTCTCCTGGCGACCTTCCGGGATCGCACCGGCGGGCTCGATGGGGAAGCGCTCGCCGCCTTCGCCCAGGCGGCCGGAATCGATCCGGCAGAGGTCGAGTTCCACGCCACCGAAGGCGATGCCGCCGCCGCTCTCCTCTCCCTGGCGACGAGCGCGGAGGTCGATCTGCTCTGCGCCGGGCGTCGAGGCAGCGGGCCGCTCCTCGACCTGCTGCTCGGGAGTGTCTCCGAGAAGCTGCTGCAACTCGCTCCCTGCCCGCTGCTGCTCGCCCATTGAGCCGGGCACCACACTTGCTTTGGAGTCCAGCCATGCGCCGCTCTCGCCTCACCCCGATCGCCTGCCGGTCCCTGGCTCTCGCGCTGGTTTGCAGCCCGCTGCCCCCTCTCGCCGCGCAGGTCCCGACCTCTCCGCCACCGTTCGTGGAGACGATCGAGGTGCGTGAGGTCGAAGTCCTGGTCGACATTTCGGCCCTGCCTACCTTCGAGTCGATCGGACGCAAGGCGCGCGAGGATTTCATCGTCATCGAGGAGGGCGTTGCCCACCCGCTCACCGAGCTCGGTTCCTCCGATGGAGCGCCGTGGATCTTCGTGCTCTATTTCGA
Source organism: Thermoanaerobaculia bacterium (assembly GCA_018057705.1). Lineage (NCBI taxonomy): Bacteria > Pseudomonadati > Acidobacteriota > Thermoanaerobaculia > Thermoanaerobaculia bacterium. The sequence goes on from JAGPDF010000137.1 coordinate 1,814, forward strand.
CTCGATCCTTGCCGGCCCCGAGGCCCGGCAGCGCGCGGCGATCGAGCTCGCGGGACTGTCCGACCGCCTCACTGCCGGCGGCCTGGCCGAGATCGTGATCGCCGATCCGTTGCCACGCACGCTGCTTTCCACCGCTTCGGCGGACGCGCTGCGGCGGCAACTCGACGAGCTCGCGCTGGCGGCAGGCAAGGAGGTGGAGCGCACCGAACCCTCCTTGGCGACAGCGACGGCAGCGCGTCTCGCCCAGCTCGACCGTCTGACGGTCGAGATCGCGGCCCGGGGCGGCGGCGGCGCACGCGCCCTGCTTCTGCCCGTCGGCGCTTGGCCGTTCGACCCCGAGAGCCTCGCCCGCCTGACCCAGGCGAAGCCTGACGCGAGCCTCGAGGCGTCCGAGTTCCAACCTGTCCGGGAGACTTCCCGCGCCCTCGCCGCCTATGGATGGGTCACGCTGCCGATCGCGCTGCGCACGCCGCGCGACGTGCCGGAACCGTCCGCCGCGGAAAGGCGCACCCAGGTGTCGATGGGCGGTTCAGGCGACCGTCGCACGACCGTTCCGATCGTCTCGATCTCGGGCCAGGGCGAGCCCTCGGACCCGGCGACCGCCGCCCGGGTCGACACGCTCACCGACTTCGGTCTGATGCCGTTCGCCGAGCTCGCACGCGCCAGCTCCGGAGCCCTGATCGGTGAAAGCGGACGCCTGGAGAGCACGCTCGGCGATTTGCAGCGCCGCCGCCAGTTCACGTATCGCTCGCCGTTCCCGCAGCCCGGAAGCCTCCTGGCGCTCGAAGTCCGCTGGAAGGGCGGCGACGGACGCACTCTGCCGGCCCCCCGCTGGCTGCGCTCCTCCACCCCGCCCGAAGTCTCGGCTGCCCGCCTTCGCCGGCTGCTCGCGGGTGACGCCGTACCTCAGGCACCGAAGACAGCCGGCATCCAATGGAACCCGGACGCGAAGCGCGTCTGTTTCCCGGGCGACGGCGACAAGCGCTGGATCCGCCTCTCGACGGCATCGGAGAAGGACGGTCAGATCCAGCTCGTGACCGGACAGCCGCTCCAGATCGAGCGCGGTGCCGACGGCCTCTGCGCCGACGCCCCTGCCGTGGCGCCCGTTGGACCCCGCACCGCCAGCCTGATCGAGGAGCTCGAGAGCGAGAGCTGGACGGGAGCGGTCACCGCTCCGAACTGAGCGGCTAGTCCTGGCGATAGCTCGTCTTCTGCTCCGAGAGGACGGCGATCGGCTTCCCGCCTTTCGTTGCTGGCGTATAGACGAGCTCGCGCGTGAACTCACAGCTCGCCAGAACGATGCCGACCTCATGTGAGGACCAGACGATTCGCGGATAGGTCGGAATACCCTGCTCGTCGATGCGCACCTTGACGAGGATCGATCCCTCCCATCGCCGTTGGCGGGTCTTCTCCAGGTAGATCAATCCGCGTCCACGGGTCAGGATCGTCGGCTTCTGCCCTCCGGCCCGTTTCAGCTCCTCGAAAGTCAGGGCCGGTGGAACCGGATCGGCCGACAGGCGGTGCCGCGCGAGGACCTCGCCGGCCGCTCCGAACTCCCGCAGATCCCAGGATTCGATCGCAGGGTCGAGTTGCTGCGCCACATGCCAGTCCCATGTCGCTCCCCGTTCGTCTCCGCCTCCGGCCTCGGTGAGCGCACGCAGCGTGAGCGCCAGCGCGAAAGCGTGTCCCGCCTTCTTGCCGGGATTGACCTCTTCGGTCATCTCCTCGAGGACCGGAGCGATCGTCGCGCGAGCCTGGCTCGGATTGCCGACCCGCAACAGCCGCACCGTCTCCTGAATCCGCGCATTCCAGGAATCCACCTTCTTGTTCTTGCCTGCGCATGGGCTGGGCAAGACGAGGCCGACTGCCAGGACGGCTGCAACAAGGACACTCCTCCGACCCGTCTTCATCGTCATCCCTTTACCGGGCTTTTCCTGCCCCGGCACTCGACTATGTTGCCACAGCCCCGCCAGAGGATGGGCAGAGAGAGCAGATCTATTTACGCCTCGTTTGCGCTATTGTCGAACCATGTCCGGGAGGAGGAAGGACGACATCGCGCGCAACCTCCATATGGGGGGCGGGAAGCCGTATCTGTCCCCCGGCGCCCGCAAGGAGAAACTCCTCGAGCGCTCCTACGCCCGCGCCGCCGGACGGGCTCCGCTGCCTTACGCCGAGCTGCGCACCGCCTCGGCTTTCTCCTTTCTCGACGGCGCCTCGCTACCGGAGGATCTCGTGGCGCGCGCCGCCGAGCTCGGCCTGCCGGCGATCGCCCTGGTCGACCGCAACGGGGTCTCCGGCGCACCACGGTTCTACAAAGCGGCGCGCGCCGCCGGCCTGCGCGCGCTGGTCGGAGCCGAGGTCGTCCTCGCCGATCTTCCCGCGAGCCGCCTCACGCTGCTCGTCGAGTCGCCCGCCGGTTACAGAAATCTCTGCAAGCTGCTCACCGCGGCGGCTCGGGGGAAGCCGAAAGGCGCTGCGGCGGCGAGTTTCAAGGAGATCGAGGAGTGGAGCGCCGGCTTGCACGTTCTTACCGGGGGCGACGAAGGACCGCTCGCCCAGGCGTTGGCCGGCCACGGCAGCGGCGCGGACCCGGCCCGGACCGTGCTCGAGCGGCTCGCCCATCTCTTCCCCGGGCGCGTGCACGTCGAATTGCAGCGCCACGGCAGGCGCCAGGAGGAGCAGCGCAACCAGGCGCTGGTCGATCTTGCCGCGCGACTCCGCCTGCCGCTCGTCGCGACCAACGGTGTGCGCTACGCCCGCACCGAGGACAAGTCGCTGCACGACATCCTGACCTCCATTCGCCATCACACGACGCTCGACGCGGCCGGTTCGCGCCTCGCGGCGCATCGGGAGCGTCATCTCCTGCCCGCGGCCGAGATGGCCCGTCGCTTCGTCGATCTTCCGCAGGCCGTCACGCATGCCTTCGAGCTCGCGCAGCAGCTCGACTTCACCCTCGCCGATCTCGGCTATCGCTTCCCCGATTTCCCGCTCCCCACGGGCGAGACGCCGTCGTCCTACCTCCGGCAGATCACCTGGAATCATGCCCGGGCCCGTTTCCGTCCGCTCTCGGCGCGCGCCCAGGCGCAGCTCGGCAAGGAGCTCGCGATGATCGAGAAGCTCGGTCTCGCCGGCTACTTCCTCATCGTCTGGGACATCGTCGAGTTCTGCCGCCGCGAGAAGATCCTCTGCCAGGGGCGCGGCTCGGCGGCCAACAGCGCGGTCTGCTACGCGCTGGGCATCACGGCCATCGACCCGGTGAAGATGGAGCTGCTGTTCGAGCGTTTCCTCTCCGAGGAGCGCGGCGAGTGGCCCGACATCGATCTCGACCTGCCGTCGGGCGACCCGCGCGAGAAGGTCATCCAGTACGTCTACCGGCGCTACGGCGGCGAGGCGACCGGAGGGAGCCCACATGCGATCGCTGCGGCGATGACCGCCAACGTCATCACCTATCGTGACCGCTCGGCGGCGCGCGAGGTCGCGAAGGCCCTGGGCTTCTCGCGCGAGCAGGAGGACAAGCTCGCCAGGCAGCTCGGCCATTTCCGCTACGACCTCGAGCGCGGCGACGAGAAGTACCTCGACCGCGAGCTCGCGACCGCCGGCTTCGATCCGCAGGAGCCGAGAAACCGCCTCTTCGGCGTCTACTTCCGCAGGATCCAGAACCTGCCTCGCCATCTGGGGCAGCACTCGGGCGGCATGGTGATCGCCGCCGGCCGGCTGGACGAGGTCGTGCCACTCGAGCCGGCGGCGATGCCGGGGCGCACCATCGTGCAGTGGGACAAGGACGACTGCGCCGACCTCGGGATCATCAAGGTCGATCTGCTGGGGCTGGGAATGCTCAACGCGCTCGAGGAGGCGATCCCGATCATCCGCGAGAACGAGCGGGTGAGCGTCGATCTCGCGCACCTGCCGGCCGACGACCCGAAGGTCTACGCCATGCTCCGCGCCGCCGACACGGTCGGCGTCTTCCAGGTCGAGAGCCGCGCCCAGATGGCCTCGCTGCCGAGAAACGCGCCGACCCGCTTCTACGATCTGGTCATCCAGGTCGCCATCATCCGGCCGGGGCCGATCACCGGCGGCATGGTCCATCCGTTCTTCGAGCGCCGGCGCGGGCGCGAGAAGGTGACCTACTTCGACCCCTGCCTCGAGCCGATCTTGAAGCGCACCCTCGGCATTCCGCTCTTCCAGGAACAGCTCCTGCGTATCGCGATGACGGCGGCCGGCTTCTCCGGTGGCGAAGCCGAGGAGCTCCGGCGCGCCATGGGTTTCAAGCGCTCGGTCGAGCGGATGGAGGCGATCGAGGCGCGGCTGCGCTCCGGCATGGCAGCGCGCGGCATCACCGGCGCCAATCAGGACCAGATCGTGCAGTCGATCACCTCGTTCGCGCTCTACGGTTTCCCCGAGTCGCACGCCGCCTCCTTCGCGCTCATCGCCTACGCCTCGGCCTA
>JAGPDF010000138.1 GCA_018057705.1 Thermoanaerobaculia bacterium
CGCGACCGTCGCCGGCTGCGGACGCGCGGGAACCTCGGGGACGCGCGGCGACCGCGCCGGCGGCTGGAACCAGATCGGGTCGGTGGTCATGATCCCTCTTCGAGGTGGGCGCGCTCGGGCGTGGAAGGTGCGCCGGAAAACGGATCGAACAGCGCCAGCCCCGACGCGATGGCGGTGGAGGCGGTCTGGCCTAGGCCGCAGATCGAGGCGTCACGCATCGCCTGCGCGAGCTCGCCGAAGAGCTCCATCTCCCGGGCGCGATCGCCGAGCGGGGCGCCGCGCCGCAGGCGCTCCAGGAGCTCTTCCTGCCGGACCGTGCCGACGCGGCAGGGGACGCACTGGCCGCACGACTCGTGGCGGAAGAAGCTGGCGATCCGCAGGAGCGCGTCGCCCAGATCGGCCGCCTCGCTGTAGACCAGGACGACGCCGGAGCCGAGCGTCGTACCGGCGGCGCGCGTGCCTTCGAAGGTGAGCGGCATCGCGAGCCGGTCCGGGCCAACGAAGCTGCCGGCGGCGCCGCCGAGGAGTATCGCGCGGAGCGGCCTGGCGCCCTGCACGCCGCCGGCCAGCTCGAGGAGCTCGCCCAGGGTGGCGCCGAACGGCACCTCGTAGAGACCGGGGCGTTGCACCTCGCCGGAGAGGCAGAAGAGCTTCGTCCCGGACGATTCGGGCGTGCCGGTGGCGCAAAACGCCTCGCCGCCCTCGAGCAGGATCCAGGGCACGTTGGCGAGCGTCTCGACGTTGTTGACCAGCGTCGGCTTCCCGAAGACGCCGACCTCGACCGGGAAGGGCGGCTTCGAACGCGGCTCGCCGCGCAGGCCTTCGATCGAATTGAAGAGTGCCGTCTCTTCGCCGCAGATGTAGGCGCCGGCGCCGCGGCGGATCTCGATGTCGAAGTGGAAGTCGGCACCGGCGACAGCCTCGCCCAGGAGCCCCGCCGCGCGCGCCGCCCGGATCGCGTGTCGCAGCCGGGTTTCGGCCAGCGGATACTCGCCGCGCAGGTAGATCATCCCTTCCGTCGCGCCGCAGGCGAAGCCGGCGATCGTCATCGCCTCGACGATCGCGAAGGGGTCCTCTTCGAGCAGCACGCGGTCCTTGAAGGTGCCGGGCTCCGACTCGTCGGCGTTGCAGATCACGTAGCGCCGCGGCTCTGCGGCGCGAGCGACCGCCTCCCACTTGCGGCCCGCGGGAAAGGCGGCGCCGCCGCGCCCGACGAGCTTCGAAGCGGTGACCTCGGCGATGACGCCGGCGGCCCCTAGCGCCATCGCCCGGCGCAGCGCGCGATAGCCGCCCGCGGCCCGGTAGTCGTCGAGGCTCGCCGGGTCGACGATGCCGACCCGCGACAGGAGCTTGAGCCCGGCGCTTCCGGCCTGGGGTACCGAGCGCCGCAGCACCTGCAGGCGCGCGGCGGGGGCGATGAAGAGCTCGGTGGTGTCGCCCTCGAGAGCGCGCGCGACGGCGGCGGCGTCGCGGATCGGACCCAGTGTCGCCGTATGGCGCGTCGCGCCGGCGTGCACCGCGAGCGCCGCCGGCGCGCGCTCGCACAGGCCGAGGCAGGGGCTGCGAATCCACGTGCCGCCGCCGGGGACCACCGGCTCGCCGGCCGGGCCGAGCTCGCGCTCGAGCCGGGAGCAGAGCTCTTCGGCGCCGCGCAGCCGGCAGGCGAGGTCGTCGCAGACGTGGGCGACCGCGAGCGGGCGCGGCGCGGTCGAGAACAGGTGGTAGAAGGTGACGACGCCCCAGGCGTCGGCGGGCGGCACGGTGAGCCGCTGGCAGATGTAGTTGAGCGCCCCTTCGCTCACCCAGCCGACGCGATCCTGGACGGCATGGAGAGCCGGCAGGAGGAGGTCCCTCTGGTCGCGCGCCGCCCGGCCGCCGTGGGCGCTCCTCCCGTCGCGTTCGATGTTGCGCGCGGCGCCCTCCCAGCCGGAGGAGGCGGTGCCGAGGAGGCTGTCGACGGCGGCCCTTTCTTCGTGCGTCGGCTCGGCGCCGTGTACCTGGATGTCCATCTAGCCTTTCCCCGTGAGCTCGGAGATCTCCAGCGGTGAGGGCAAGTCCGGCTGCAGGATCGGCTCGATACGAATCGCCGCCGCCTTGAACTCGGCCGTGCCGGAGACCGGGTCGACGGCGTCGATCGTCAGCAGATTCGTCGCCACCTCTTCCGGGAAATGGAAGGTCATGAAGGTGAGGCCCGGGCGCAGCGCCGGGTCGATGTGGATCGGAGTTTCGAGACTGCCGCGCCGCGATGTGACCCGCACGAGGTCGCCGTTCGTCACTGCGAGGCGGGCGGCGTCCTCGGGAGAGAGATCGAGCGTCTCGCCGCGCCGGGTCGGCGAGGCGTAGCTGCCGGTCTGGACGCCCGTGTTGTACTCGGCGAGACGCCGCCCGGTGGTGAGGCGGAACGGGAAGTCGGCGTCGAGGCGGTCGACCGGCGGGTCGTTCTCCAGGACGTGGAATGGCGCGCGCCGTCCGACGACCGGCCGTTCCCAGAGGCGGCCGTGCAGGAAGAGCTCTCCGGGATGAGTCTCGTCGTAGCACGGCCACTGCAGGCCGCTCTCGGCTTCGAGGCGGGCGTAGCTCATCCCGGCGTGCGCGGGCGAGAGCCTCCGCACTTCGTTCCAGATCGACTCCGAGTCGGGCCGCCCCCAGTCGTGACCCATGCGCCGCGCGAGGGCGAACAGGATGTCGAGGTCGTCGCGCGCGCCTTCGGGGGGAGGGATCGCCATCCGCACCCGCTGCACGCGGCGTTCGCTCGAGGTCACCGTGCCCTCGGACTCGCACCAGCCGGCCGCCGCCGGGAAGACGACGTCGGCGACCTCGGCGGTGGCGGTGAGCGAGATGTCCTGCACCACCAGGCAGTCGAGTCCCTCGAGGAGCCGCCGCGTGCGCACCTGATCGGCCTCGCTGCGCATCGGGTTCTCGCCGATGACGTAGAGCGCCTTCATCGCGCCGTGCTCCATCGCCTCGAACATGCCGGAGAGGTGGAGTCCCTTCTTCGGCGGAATCGTGACCCCCCAGGCGCGCTCGAAGGCGGCGCGCAGGGGAGCGTTCTCGACGTGCTGGAAACCGGCGAGCCGGTCGGGGATCGCCCCCATGTCGCCGCCGCCCTGGACGTTGTTCTGCCCGCGCAGCGGATTCAACCCCGAGCCGTACCGGCCGACGTGGCCGCACAGCAGCGCCAGGTTGATGAGCGCGAGGACGTTGTCCACCGCGTTGTGGTGCTCGGTGATGCCGAGCGTCCAGCAGATCATGGCGCGTGGCGCGGTCGCGAAGGCGTGCGCGATCTCGCGGATGACCGCCGCCGGGACGCCGGTCTCCTTCTCGCCGCGCGCGAGGGTCCAGGTGGCGACATGCGCACGGAAAGCCTCGATGCCGCTGGTTGCGTTCTCGATGAACTCCCTGTGCTCGAGGCCGGCGGCGAGGATCTCGTGCGCGATCGTGTTGGCGAGCGCGATGTCCGAGCCGACGTCGAGTCCGGCCCAGAGGTCGGCCCATTGCGCCGAGGTCGTGCGGCGCGGATCGATCGCGATGAGCTTCGCGCCGCGGTGGACGCCCTGGAGCAGATGATGGAAGAAGATCGGGTGCGTCTCGCGGGCGTTCGATCCCCACAGGAGGACGCAGTCCGTCTCCTCGATCTCCCTGTAGGAGCTCGTTCCGCCACCCGCTCCGAACACCGTCGCCAGACCGGCGACGCTAGGGGCGTGTCAGGTGCGGTTGCAGCTGTCGACGTTGTTCGTGCCGATGGCGACGCGGGTGAACTTCTGGGCGATGAAGTTCATCTCGTTCGTCGTCTTCGAGCAGCTGAACATGCCGAAGCCCTGCGGCCCCTTGTCGGCGACGACGGCCTTGAAGCCTGCCGCCGCGCGGTCGAGAGCCTCGTCCCAGGTCGCCGGGCGAAGACTCTCACCCTTGGAATCGCGAATGAGGGGCACGGTCAAGCGGGCGTTCTGGGGCGCGTTCGGACGGCCGTTCCGGCGCTGGTTGCTGGACATGCGGAAAAGGCTAACATGTTAGGGATGACGTCGCTGCCCCGTTCTCCCGCTGCCGCTTCACCCGGCGCCGCCATGACGGATGGGAGACCGCAGCCAGACGACCAGCCCGCCGCACGCCAGTGGCTGGAGACTCCCGTGCGGCGCCTGCGCAGCGGCCGGGTCGACACCGCGCTCGACCGGGTGGCCGTCGAGGCGCCGCTCGAGATCCGTCTGGGAGATCGCCCGTTCACCGTGCTCATGCGCACTCCGGGGAGCGACGAAGAGCTCGTCGCGGGTTTCCTCTACAGCGAGGGGATCGTGCGCAGCGCCTCGGAGATCCTCGCCCTCGGCCACCCGGAGGCACTCCTCGACGGCGATTGCCGGAACGTCGTGGCGGTCGAGCTCGCCCCCGGCACCTCGGCGACCGCGCGCAGCTTCTACGCCTCGGCGAGCTGCGGGGTGTGCGGCAAGAGCTCGATCGCCGACCTCGCGATCCAGGCTCGGCCCGTGGTCTCGGGCCTCGGCGTCGGGCGCGCCCGGCTCGAGTCCCTCCCCGATCGCCTGCGCGCGGCGCAGCCGGTCTTCGCCGAGACCGGCGGCCTCCATGGCGCGGCGCTCTTCGACGCCGCCGGGACGCTCCTCGCCGCGCGCGAGGACATCGGCCGCCACAATGCGGTCGACAAGCTCATCGGCTGGGCGCTCGAACACCGGCTCCTGCCGCTCTCCGAAACCGTGCTGGTGGTCTCCGGCCGGCTCGGCTTCGAGATCGTCCAGAAGGCGATCGTCGCCGGCATTCCGCTCGTCGCCTCGGTCGGCGCCGCCTCATCGATCGCCGTCCATCTGGCCGAGAGCTTCGGCCTCACTCTCGCTACCTTCGTCAAGCCGGGCAACGTGAATCTCTACGGCAGCATCGAGCGGGTGATCCCATGATCGTGGACTCGGGCGACTCGAAAAGTGCGAAGAACAGGGATCGTCCCAGAGCTTCTTCTTCCCGTTTTCTCACGCGGGTCGGCAAGGCTGCCGCGATGGCGGCCCTGCTTTCGTTCATGGCGTGTGCGCGCACGCCGGGCGGCGCCTCCGACGCCCAGGCGAGCGTCATCCTCATCGTCGTCGACACGCTCCGTGCCGATCATCTGAGCCTGGGCGGCTACGCGCGGCCGACGTCGCCGCGTCTCGAAGAGTACGCCAGGCGCGGCGTCTACTTCGAACGCTTCTATTCGCACGCCTCCTGGACACGCCCGTCGATCGCGACGCTGCTGACGTCGCTTCATTCGCGATCCCACGGCGTCGTCGATACCGGCCGGGGACTCGCGAGGGATCTCGAGACGATGCCCGAGATCCTGAAGGACGCGGGCTACGGCACCTACGCCTTCGTCGCCAGCCCGCAGATTCACCCCGAGCTGGGCTTCGCCCAGGGCTTCGACGAGTTCTTTCCTCTCTTTCGGGCCGCCCCTGGGGGCGTCGACGTCCTGCCCCAGGATCTGGCCGCGAGTGTCCCGGACGCCGAGGTGCTGGCGAAGGTCCTCGCAGAGCTGCCACGGATGGAGAAGACGCCCTATTTCGCCTACGTCCATCTGCTCGATCCGCACGGCCCCTACGAGCCCGCTGCCGCCGACCGCGAGGCGTTTACCGACCCCGACTACTCCGGACGGATCAGCGGGCGGATCGAAGACTTCGCGAAAGTGTCGCGCCTCGCGGCGAAACCCGCCGAGCTCGCCCAGTTCGTCGGGCTCTACGACGGCGAGGTTCGGGGCACCGACCGCGCGCTAGGCGAGTTCTTCGACGCCCTCGACCGCGCCGGGCGTCTGGCCGACACCCACGTCCTCGTGACCGCCGACCACGGTGAGGAGTTCCTCGAGCACGGCGGCACGGGCCACGGACGCAAGCTCTTCGAAGAGTCGATCCACATTCCGCTCCTCTGGCTCGGTCCGGAACTCCCCCGGGGCCGGCGTGTCCCCGAGGTGGGCGGCCTGGTCGACATCCTGCCGACGCTTCTCGACGTCCTGGGGATCCCTTCGTCCGGGCTCGATCTCGACGGCGAGAGTCTCCGGTCGCTGTGGACGACGGATTCGCCACCGGGGACGCGGGCCGTCCTGCTCGAGGAGTTCACCGGCAGCTCCGAGCGGGTGCACGGACGCGACATGCCGTTCGTCGGACGAGGACTGATCCAGGGTCGCCAGAAGCTCCTCACGGGTCCGGTCCGCCTCGACCAACGCC
>JAGPDF010000139.1 GCA_018057705.1 Thermoanaerobaculia bacterium
TATGTCCCCAGCGGCGTCCGGAGTGCCCGGCCGCCACTACGCCTCAGAACGCGTCGTCGGGGAACTCCATGAGCGTCTTGCTGCCGGCCATCAACGTCGCGAAGTGCCCACTGCTGCGCGGCAGCATGCGCTGCATGTAGAAGCGGGCGGTGGCGAGCTTGGTCTCGTAGAAGGCGACGTCGGTCTTGCCCTGGCGCTTGGCGAGCGCGATCTTCGCCATCCGCGCCCAGAGAAAGGCGAGCGCCGTGTAGCCGAAGAGGTGGAGATAGTCGGTCGCCGCGGCACCGGCCTCGTCCGGGTTCTTCATGCTCTCCTGCGCCAGCCAGGCGGTGGCGCGCTGCAGCCGCTCGAACGCCTTCGCCGTCGGCTCGACGAACTCCTTCATCTCGGCGTTGTCCGCCTCCGCGGTCAGGAATTCCTGCACCGGGTGGAAGAAGCGCCGCAGGTACCGGCCCATGTGCGCCGGGAGCTTCCTGCCGACGAGGTCGAGCGCCTGGATGCCGTTCGTCCCCTCGTAGATCTGGGTGATGCGGCAATCGCGCACCAGCTGCTCGACACCGTAGTCGACGCAGTAGCCGTAGCCACCGCAGACCTGCACGCCGTGGTTGGTCATCTCGAAGCCGAGATCGGTCTGGAACGCCTTGATTACCGGCGTGAGCAGCGATGCCAGATCGTCACCGACCTCGGCGCGCGCCGGATCCGGGTCGTTCTCGGCGTGGTCGATCTCGATCGCCGCCCAGGCGGTGAGCGCCCGCGCCCCTTCGGTGAAGGCGCGCATGGTGAGGAGCATCCGCCGGACGTCCGGATGTACGAGGATCGGATCGGCCTCCTGGTTCGGATACTTCGCGCCGGTGAGGGCGCGGCCCTGCAGGCGCTCGCGGGCGAACTTGACCGCCGCCTGGTAGGACGCCTCGGCGAGCGCCAGACCCTGGACGCCGACGTGCAGCCGCGCGCCGTTCATGAAGGTGAACATCCCCTTCATCCCCTTGTTCGGCTCGCCGACCAGGAAGCCCTCGGCGCCGTCGAAGTTGATGACGCACGTCGGCGACGCCTTGATCCCCATCTTGTGCTCGATGGCGCCGCAGGTGACGCCGTTCGGCACGAGCTTCCCGCCCTCCTCGCGCAGCTTCGGGATCACGAAGAGGCTGATCCCCTTGATTCCCGGAGGAGCATCCGGGAGGCGCGCCAGCACGAGATGCACGATGTTCTCGGTCAGGTCGTGGTCGCCGCCGGAGATGAAGATCTTGCTGCCGGAGAGCCGGTAGGCACCCTGGATCCCGGCCGCGGGATCGACCGGCACCGCCTTCATCCGCACCAGGCCGAGGTCGGTGCCGGCCTGAGGTTCGGTGAGGCACATCGTCGCCGACCAGTCGCCGTCGACCAGCTTGGGGATGAACCGCTCCTTGAGCTCGTCGGTGGCGTGCTGGTCGAGCGCCGAGTAGGCGCCGTTGGTGAGCGCCGTGACCATGGCGAACGACAGGTTCGAGGCGCACATCACCTCGGTGAGCAGGATGCTCGAGGCGTGCGGCAACCCCTGGCCGCCGTACTTCGTGCGCGCCACCACTCCTGTCCAGCCGCCCTCGCGGTACTTCTTGTAGGCGTCCGGGAAGCCCTTCGGAGTGCGCACCTTGCCGTCCTGGAAGGTGCAGCCCTCCTTGTCGCCGGTCTCGTTCAACGGCTGCAGCACGCCGTCGCAGAAGTTCGCCATCTCGGTGACGACGTCCATGATCAGCTCTTCGGTGGCCTCTTCGAAGCCGGGCAGACGGGCGAGACCGGCGCCGTCGAAGAGCTCGTAGTAGGCGAATCGCAGGTCACGCAGGGGAGCTTTGTAGTTGAGCACAGTCAGTTCCTCAACGGCTTTCCGGTTTCGAGCATCTGTTCGATCCGCGCGAGCGTCGCCGGTGTCTGGATGAGCGCGAGGAACGCCTGGCGCTCGAGCGTGTAGAGGTCGTCCTCCGAGAGCGTCGCCGTCGCGTCGGTGTCGCCGCCGGTGAGGACGGTCGCGAGGTGCCCCGAGACCACGACGTCGTGTGGCGTCGCCGCGCCGCTGGCGCGGAAGCCGGCAACCGCCATGTCGAGCGCGGCCTTGCCCGAGGGGCCGGGCAGGCTGATCGCGACCTCCTCCGGCGGCTTGTAGCCCGCCGCGACGAGCGCCAGCGCCTTCGCCTTGGCGTCGGCGAGCAGACGGTCGCGATTCATCGTGATGCCGTCGGTCGGACGCAGGAAGAGCGCCTCCCTGGCCTCCTCGGCCGAGGTTGCGACCTGCGCCATGCTGATCGTCTCGAACGCCTTGACCACGCCCGGCATCGGGCCGCCGGGGCGCTGGGGATTCGTTGCCCAGCGCGTCGTCATCTCCTTGCAGCCGCCCCAGCCCGGAATGACACCGACACCGACCTCGACGAGACCCATGTAGGTCTCGGCGTGCGCCTGCACAGCCGAGCAGTGCAGCAGGATCTCGCAACCGCCGCCGAGCGCCATGCCCGACGGGGCCCCCACGACCGGGAACGGGGCGTACTTCATCGCCTTGAAGACCTGCTGCCCCTCGTAGATCTGGGCCTCGATCGCCATCCAGAGCGCGATGTTGGCGGCGAAGAGGGCGATCCCGATGTTGGCGCCGACCGAGAAGTTCTCGCCCTCGTTCGAGATCACCAGTGCCTTCCAGGCCTTGCCGTCGATCATCCCCATGGCCTTGCGGAGCAGGCGCAGGATCCCCTCGTCGAGCGCGTTCATCTTGCTCGTGAACTCGAGGCAGAGGACGCCGTCGCCCAGGTCCCACAGAGAAGCCGATGAGTTCTTCGCCACCGGCTTCGACGCCAGCTTTACGTCAGCCAACAGCAACACGCCTTCGCCCCGCGGCACGTCGGAAAAAGAAGCTGCTGGTAAATGAAGGTTCAGTTGCTGCAATCTTCCGTTTTCGACGCGATAGAAGTTTCCCTCACCCACGCGAGAAAGAAGCGCCGGTACAGGCATCCCTTCCGCCGCCAGACGGCCCGCAAACCAGGCGGGTCCGATCTTGTCGAGCAGCTCGAACGGCCCCCACTTCCAGCTGAATCCGGTGCGCAGAGCTTCATCGATGGAATAGAGATCGTCGGAGATCTGCGGCGCGACCTCGAGCGCGTAGGAGAGCGTCGCCGAGATCATCTTCCAGCTGTATCGACCGCCTTTGTCGGCATGCTCGAGGATGGCCCGCGGTCCACCCCCTTTCCTCCCGCCTTTCGCGACTCCAATGCTCGCCAACCTTGCCTCGACCAGATCCCGGTACTCGCCCGTCTTGAGATCGATCGCCTGCTTGACCTTCTTGCCGTCGCGAGACTCCATGCGATAGAAGCCGCCCTTGCCTTTGCGGCCGGTGTAGCCCTCGGCGATCATCCTGTCGATGAACGGGCTGTCGACGTGCACCTTGCAGTAGAGGTCATCCTTGGGAAGCGTCGCGAGCAGAGACTTGGCGACGTGCGGGCCGAGGTCGATGCCGACCAGGTCGAGCAGGCCGAAGACGCCAGTCTTCGGGAAGCCGAACGCCTTGCCTGCGAGGGCGTCGACCTCCTCCACCGTCAGCCCGCCGTCGAACGCCTCGCGGATCGCGCTCTCGATCCAGAAGGTGCCGATGCGGTTGGCGATGAAGGCCGGGGTGTCCTTGCAGACGACGACGCTCTTGCCGAGCTGGATGTCGCAGAAGCGGCGGACGAGCGCCGTCGCCTCCGGGCGCGTATGCGGGCCGGAGACCAGCTCGAGCAGCCGCATGTAGCGCGGCGGATTGAAGAAGTGGGTGATCAGGAAGTCGCGCGCGAACGCCTCGGGCAGACCCTCCATCAGCTTCGCGAACGGGATCGTCGAGGTGTTGCTCGAGACGATCGAGCCCGCCTTGCGCACGCCGTCGACGGCGCGGAAGACCTTCTGCTTGATGTCGACGCGCTCGATCACCGCCTCGATGATCCAGTCGCAGTCGGCGAGCAGCGCCAGATCGTCTTCGAGATTGCCCGGGGTGATGAGCTTCGCCCGCGAGGCCGCCATGAGCGGCGACGGCTTGGTCTTCTTGAGCTTCTCGATCGCTCCGATGGCCAACGAGCTTCTCCCGCCGGGACCGTCCTGCGCGATGTCGAGCAGCACGACCGGGATGCCGGCGTTCGCGACATGCGCCGCGATGCCGGCGCCCATCACGCCCGAGCCGAGAACTCCGACCTTCTGAATGGCTCCTTTATTGGCGGTCATCGCTCGACCTCAGATCGCCTCGAGAATGGTGGCGATACCCTGGCCGCCGCCGATGCACTGCGTGGCGAGCGCGTAGCGCTTGCCTTCGCGGACGAGCAGCGCCGCCGCCTTGCCGGTGATGCGCGCGCCAGTAGCACCCAGAGGGTGCCCCAGTGCGATCGCTCCGCCGTCGATGTTGACCTTCGCGGGATCGAGGCCGAGCTCGTCGATGCAGGCGAGCGACTGCGCCGCGAACGCCTCGTTGAGCTCGACGATGTCGATGTCGGCGAGCTTCAAGCCGGCGCGCTCGAGCGCCTTCCTGGTCGAGAGGACCGGGCCGATGCCCATGATCTCGGGCGCGCAGCCCGAGATGGCGATCGACTTGATGCGCGCCAGCGGCTTCCACCCCTTGCGCTGGGCGTACTCCTCGGAGCAGACGACGGTCGCCGAAGCGCCGTCGGTGACCGGCGAGGAGGTCCCGGCGGTCACCGTGCCCTTGTCGTCGAAGGCGAGCTTCAGGTTGGCGAGGCCCTCGAGGGTCGTGTCGGGGCGCGGCGTGCCGTCGCGCGAGACCGTCCCGCCCTTCCCGGCGTCGATCGGCACGATCTCGGCGTCGAACTTGCCGGCCGCCTGGGCCGCGGCGGTCTTCTGCTGCGAGGCGAGAGCGAACTCCTCCTGCCGCTGGCGCGAGATCTTGTACTGGTTCGCCAGGTTCTCCGCCGTCTCGCCCATGCCGGCGAACGCCTGCGGGTAGCGCTTGAAGAGCGCCGGATTCGGCAGCGGATTGAAGCCGCCCATCGGCACCCGGGTCATCGACTCGACGCCGGCGCAGAGGAAGAGCTCGCCAGCGTTCATCTGGATCGCCCCGGCGGCCATGTGGATCGCCTGCATCGACGAGCCGCAGAAGCGGTTCATCGTCGCGCCGCCCACCGCGAGCGGCAGCTCGGCGAGAAAACCGATGATCCGCGCCACATTGAACCCCTGCTCCCCCTCCGGGAAGGCGCAGCCGACGAGGAGATCCTCGACTTCGTTCGGGTCAAGGCCGGTGCGCTCGACGAGGGCGCGCACCGTCTGCGCGGCGAGGTCGTCCGGCCGGACCCTGGCGAGCTCGCCCTTCTTGGCGAGCGTGAACGGCGATCGGGCATAGCCCGCGATGACGACGCTCTTCATGGCTTTCTCCCTTTCCTGGCTGGCTGCGCTGGCTTCACGGCCTTGGCGGCCTTGGATGACTGTGATGTTCTGGGGGGCCGGACCGACTCCGCCGGCGGCGACGACTTGGAGGTCTTGGGCGTCGGCGCCTTGCGGGCGCCGGCGGAGGTGGAGTGCAGCGCCTCGAGAGTGAGCTCCTCGATCTCGCGCAGCTCCTCGATCGTGAGCTCGAGATCCTGGCGCTGCGCCTCGAGCTCGGCGATGCGCTGCCGCGCGCCGGCGAGGAGGTGCTCGAGCTGCACCTTGTGCGTCGGGTCGGCGTCGTAGAGATCGAGGTACTTCTGCACCAGGGCGAGCGAAAAGCCGAGCCGCTTGCCGCGCAGGATGATCTGCAGCCGGCCACGGTCGCGGTGCGAGTAGACGCGGGTCGCGCCGGCCCGCTGCGGCTCGAGCAGCCCCTTGGCCTCGTAAAACCGGATCGCCCGCGGCGTCACGCCGAGCTCGTCCGCCAGCTCGGTGATCGAAAACAGACCGCCAGCCGTGTCGCCCGCGCCCGCCCCGCCCCCCCCGCCGATGCCCCCGCTCACGGCGCGGACCCTATAGCCACTTTACGTATACGTCAACCTGCTGCCCTTCAGGTCAAGTACTTGCCCAATAGGGCGTCCATCGGGGACGCGATCGAGTGAAATTGGGGACAGTCCCCAATTTCTCCAACTGCTGCAGCGACTCGACTTACAGAAACTGACAGAAATTGGGGACTGTCCC
>JAGPDF010000140.1 GCA_018057705.1 Thermoanaerobaculia bacterium
TCGCGGAATTCGTCGAGGCCTTCGACTCCGAGCTCGCGGGAGTGGCCGGTCTTCTTCATGCCGCCGAACGGGCCGGCTTCGTTGTCGGTGAGCGGGTCGTTGATCCAGAAGGTGCCGGCGGTGATGCGCTCCATCGCGGTCATCGCCCACTCCATGTTGTTGGTGTAGATGTTGGCGCCGAGGCCGTACTCCTGGGCGTTGGCGAGGGCGATCGCCTCCTCGATGCCGCGCACCTTCATGATCGGCATGGTGGGTCCGAACGTCTCGGTGGCGACGATGCGCATCTCCGGGCGGACGTCGACGAGGATCGTCGGCTCGAAGAAGAAGCCCTCCTTGAGCTTGCGGCTCCGCCGGCCGCCGGTCAAGACGCGCGCGCCGTCGGCCACGGCCTCGGCGACGCGGGCCTCGACGTCGGCCAACTGCCGGGCGTTGATCACCGGACCGATATCCGTCTTGGGATCCAGCCCGTGGCCGAGGCGGAGCGACTTCGTGAACTCGACCGCCCGCGCCACGAACTCGTCGTAGATCTCTTCGAAGATGAAGTAGCGCTTGCCGCTGGTGCAGACCTGGCCGGCGTTGAGGAACGCCGCCCAGACGGCGCCCCTTGCCGCGACCTCGAGGTCGGCGTCGGGGAAGACGAGGAACGGGTCGTTGCCGCCGAGCTCGAGGTGGCACTTCTTGATCTCGCGCGCGCAGAGCTCGCCCACCCGCTGGCCTGTCGCGAGAGAGCCCGTCAGCGCGACGAGGTCGACGCCCGGATGGGTGACCAGCGCTTCGCCGACTTCACCGCCGAGGCCGTTCACGATGTTCACCGTGCCGCTTGGCAGGGCGGAGAAGGCCCGGGCGAGATCGAGCGTCGCGAGCGGCGTCTCTTCGGACGGCTTCACGACCACCGTGTTGCCGGCGGCGAGCGCCGGGGCTACCTTCCACGACATCAGCAAGAGCGGGTAGTTCCAGGGCACGATCGCGGCGACGACACCGTACGGCTCCTTGATCGTGAAGTTGACCTGGTGCGGCGCCACCGGCGGTATCGAGCTGCCACGGGCGTCGCGTCCGACCTCGGCGTAGTAGTCGAAGCAGGCCGCCGACCACTCGACCTCGTCGTAGTTCTCGCAGAAGGGCTTGCCGCCCTCGCGGGTCATGGTGGTCGCGAGCTCGTGGTGGCGCTCGCGCATCCGCCGGGCGACCTCGTGTAGCAGCGCGGCCTTTTCGACCCCCGGCACGAAGCGCCAGCCGGGGAGAGCCGCGCGCGCCGCCCGCACGGCGCGGTCGGCATCGTCCGCCGTGCCGCGGGCGACACTGCCCAGAAGCTCCCCGGTTGCGGGGTCGAGGACCGCGAGCGCGCTGCGCCTGCCGGCGGAGGGCCTGCCGTCGATCCAGTGGCTGCGCATGTTCTCCCCCTTTGCGACAAAAACGCCGCCCCTGAATGCTGGGCGGCGAGATCCGGTGAAGCGGCGATCGACGCCCGACTCAGAAGCTGAAGGTCACGCCCCCGGTGAGGATCGTCTCGTCGTCCACCTCGAGGTCGTCCAGAACGTCGAGCGCGATCGACTGCTGCGCCATGACGTGGAAGCCGAACCAGTCGGTGATCTGCACCGGAACGTCGAGGCCGATGAGCACGTCGTTCAGATCGCCGTTCGACTCTTCGAGGCCATAGTCGGCGGCGACGCCCTCGCCCAGGTTGTAACCGAAGTCGAAACTGACCGCGGCGGAGAAGTCGAGGCTCGCCTTCTCACCCAGCGGGTAGCTGTGGCTGACGCCGAACGTGGCGAAGCCGCCCTCGACGGCGTCCATGTCCTGGTAGTAGCTCACGGTCGGCGCCAGGAGGACATCGAACGAGGCGATGGCGTAGAGCTCGTAGCTGTCCTCGAAGCCGTACTCCTCGGTCGTCCGGTCGCTGTACATGTAGGAGACGGCGCCCACCGTCAGGCCGAAACTCTCGCTCAGCGCGAAGGTGTACTCCGCCCCGAAGTCGTCCTCGTTGTAGGCGACCTCTTCGCCGGAGAAGGTGAAGTCGGCGGGAATGTCGCCGCGGTAGCCGTAGTAGTAAACGCTGAAGTTGCCGACCGAGAAGGTGGCGTTCGGGACCAGGACTTCGTTGTCGCCCAGGATCGGAACGCCGCGGAACATGTAGTGATCGGCGTAATCGACGCCGACGTCGAGGCTCCAGGCCTTCTCGTCCTGGGCCTCGACCGCCGCCGAGAAGGCGAGCGCGGTGAGCGCGATGAAGCCGATGCGCAGCAGTTTCTCAGTCGTCATGAGCCAGTCCCCTCCGGTGGTTGTAAACGGTATCTTACTGCGCTTGGCGCGCTCTTCCGCACGGGCGGGAGGGGGTCGAAGGAGCGCTCTGCCCCCTCTGGAGGCCCTTCGTCAACTCCGCCCGGGGGCCGGCGGGGCCGTGGTCGAGGTCGGCGCCGATGACGGCGCCGGCAGGGCGAAGAGGGCGTCCGGGACGTCCAGGTCGACCTCGAGCTTCTGGATGCTGAAGACCGAAACCTCGGCGGGCCGCCCGGCTCCACTCCCGCCGGTTGTCTCCCGCGACTCGACGCGGTGGGCGAACAGCAGGCCGCCCACGGCGCGGAAGTCCGACAGAGTGGATTCGATCGTCACCTCGCCGTCGGGCCGGAGCTCCCGCCGCTCTTCGCGGACCTGGAGGAAGGTGGCGGCGTCGAACCAGAGGGTCCGGACCTCTCCCTGTGCCGTAGTGAGAAGGAGGCACCAGGTCTCCCCCTCCGGGCGCTTCTCCTTTCCCAGCAGCTCCACGCGGTGACCCTTGGCGGCGTAGTCGAAGGTGGGACCCTCGATCAGGTCGGCCTGCGCGCGCAGCGCCTCCCGCTCGGCGCCGTCGAGGATCTGGACCTCGAAACCGGGGAGAGCCGGGTAGGTGAACCAGGCGCGCTCGCCGTCGAAGACCTGGAGTGTGGCGAGCCCTTCGTTGGGCGCCTCGATACGGAGCCGGTCGGGGCGCTTCCAGTAGAGCTTCACAGCGTCGACCCGGCTTCCCGCCTGCTGGGTGGCTTCGAGGCGCAGCGTGCGCACGGCGCGGATCCTCTCCCGGCCTCCGAGGGCGG
This sequence comes from Thermoanaerobaculia bacterium, assembly GCA_018057705.1. Taxonomy (NCBI): domain Bacteria; kingdom Pseudomonadati; phylum Acidobacteriota; class Thermoanaerobaculia; species Thermoanaerobaculia bacterium. Next base: position 3,072 of record JAGPDF010000140.1, read on the forward strand.
CGAAGTTGCGCTCCAGGATCTCGTCCGCGGAGAGAGTCGCCTCCGCACCCTCCGAAGCCGAAGGCGAGAGCGCGGGCGCCGCCTGCGGCGCCGGCTTCGTGCTCTCTGCCAGAGTGCAGGCGGCCGCCAGCAGACCGGCGAGAATCGTCATCGTGGCTTCGAATCGCATGGCGCCTGCTCCTTCGGCAAGGTGGACTTACGGCCCGCCATTCTCGCAGACCGCGCAGGGAAAAACCTCTGGCGGGCAGCTGCCGTAGGAAACGGTGGCGTAAACTTCGTCCGGCGGAATGCGTTCCAGGAGGAGTCCGGAGTGAGCAACAATCTCGAACTGCGCGAGGTGCGCAAGGCTTACGGTGATTTCGTGGCCGTCGACGGCGTCTCCCTCGCGGTGCCGCCGGGTTCCGTGTTCGGCCTGCTGGGCCAGAACGGCGCCGGCAAGACGACCAGCATCCGCATGATCATGGACATCCTCGCGCCGGACAGCGGCGAGGTGCTGTTCTTCGACCGGCCGCGCCGGCCGGAGGATCTCCGGCGGGTCGGCTACCTGCCGGAGGAGCGCGGGCTCTATCGCAAGATGTCGGTTTCCGATCATCTGCTCTTCTTCGCCGAGCTGCACGGGGTCGAGCGCCGGCGCGCCCAGAAGCTGATCGCCGAATGGCTCGAGCGGGTCGAGCTCGGAGCCTGGGCCAAAGCGAAGGTCGAGGCGCTGTCGAAGGGCATGCAGCAGAAGATCCAGCTCGTCGGCACCGTCCTCCACGACCCCGACATCCTGATCCTGGACGAGCCGTTCTCGGGGTTGGATCCGATCGCCCAGGGTCTGTTCAAGGACCTGATCGCCGACTTCAAGGCGCGCGGCAAGACCATCCTCTTCTCGACTCACATCCTCGAGCAGGCCGAGAAGCTCTGCGACCACATCTGCCTGATCTCGCACGGCAAAGTGGTACTCGCCGGCGAGCTCGCGGCGCTCAAGCGCGAACGCGGCGGCAATGTCTACCGTCTGGCGACCTCGGGCGATAAGCCCACGGTCGCGGCGGTCTCCGGTGTCCACGGCGTCGCCGAGGTGCTCGATCAGCCTTCGGGCCTGCGCCTCGTACTGGCCGCCGAGGCCGATCCGGCGGCGGTGCTGCGTGCCCTCGTCCGGCAGGTCGACGTCACCGACTTCCGCTCCGAAGTGCCCGATCTCGAAACGCTCTTCATCCAGGCGGTGCGGCATGCGAATTGACCCGATCGCGACGATCGCCAAGCGCGAATATCTGTCTCGCGTCCAGACCAAGGGCTTCTGGGTCGCGACCCTTCTGTTGCCGCTCGCCATGGGAGCCCTCGTCTTCCTGCCATCGCTCATCGCGATGAAGTCTCGCGCTTCGCAGCGCCTCGCCATCGTCGACGAGGCCGGCGGCTACGGCGAGCGGTTGGCGGCGAAGCTCGTCGAAGAAAAAGAGCCGACGCCCCCCGGGGAGGCTCTCGGCGAGCGCAGGAAGGCGCGCAACGAGGAGACCGCGCAGTTCAAGGTGGAGCTCGTCCCGCGTTCCGGCGAGCGCGCCGCGCAGCGCGCCGAGCTCGACCGCCGGGTATTGGCGGAGGAGATCGACGCCTGGCTCTGGCTCTCTCCGGAAGGACTGGCCGCGAACGAGGTCGAGTATCACGCCGAGAGCGTCTCCAACTTCATGACCCAGAGACGGCTCTCCGACGTCCTCTCCGAGGTCGTGGGCGAGGCCCGGTTGAAGGCGGCGGGGATCGATTCGGCGCGGGTGGCGGAGCTCACCCACGAGGTCGACCTCGAGACGACGCGGGTCCTCGCCGAAGGCAGCCGTCAGGAGGGCGGTATGGCCGGCTTCTTCCTGGCCTATTTCCTCTTCTTTCTGCTCTACATGGTCGTGCTGCTCTACGGCCAGCAGGTGATGAACGGCGTGCTCGAGGAGAAGAGCTCGCGCATCGTCGAGGTGATCCTCGCCACGGTGCGGCCGATCGAGCTCCTGCTCGGGAAGCTCCTCGGAATCGGCCTCGCCGGACTCACACAGCTCGTCGTCTGGCTGACGACGATGGTGGCGCTCTCGGCGCCGGCGGTGGTGGGTGCCCTGGCGCTGATGCCGGCCGACACCGAGCTCCCCCAGGTGAGCCTGGCGCTGGTCGTGCACTTCCTCATCCTCTTCCTGCTTGGCTTCTCGCTCTTCGCGACGCTCTATGCGGCGATCGGAGCGGCGACCAACAACGTCCAGGAGGCGCAGCAGTTCGCCGGGTTCCTGGTGGTTTTCCTCGTCGCGCCGGTGTTCTTCATGATTCCGATCATCAACGACCCCGACTCGACGATGGCCGTGGTGCTGTCGATGATCCCGCCGCTCACCCCGACCCTGATGATGTTGCGCATCGCGGTCAAGATGCCGCCGCTCTGGCAGATCCTGGCCGCGTATGCGCTGACTGCGGGCTTCGTCTTCTTCCTGGTGTGGGTGTGCGCGCGGATCTATCGCGTCGGCATCCTGATGTACGGCAAGAAGCCGACCTTCCAGGAGCTCTGGCGCTGGATCCGTTACGCCTAGCGGTTAGCCCCGCGGGCCGCCGCCGAAAGAGCCGCCGGGACCGTGGGGACCGCCGCCCTGTCCGCGGTGGCCTCGCTGACCGGAGAAGAGCCCGCGACCGGGGCGCTCTTCCTGCAGCGCTTGGTAGATGGCCCGCTGGGTCTCGGTGAGGATCGCCGTGAAGTCGGTGTCGAAGCGCTCCTTGGCGGCGCGCATTCCGTCGCGCGCCTGATCGATCGCGATCGCCTGCGTGCCGACGGCGGCCGGCTCGGGCGTGTCCGCGTCGAGAAGCGTGCGCAGCTGCTGGTGGGCGGCGCGCATCCCGTCGGCGAGCGGTTCGACCGTGGCTGCGAGCTCGTCCTGCAGGCGAGCCAAGGTGGCCTGCTGCTCGGACGTGAGGTCGAGAGCGCGAGTCAGGCGCTCCGCCTGGTGCTCGGCGCGGCGCTCCATGCGTTCGTCGTCGAAGTACGGCCCGTCGCCACCGCCGTGTCCGGCGAA
>JAGPDF010000141.1 GCA_018057705.1 Thermoanaerobaculia bacterium
CCCCCGTCCGTCGAGCCTGCCGTGGAGGTCGCGACCTCCGGCGAAATCACGGTTGATTTCTCCATTACGATCGAGTACTTTCGACATCAGGAACCCGCAAAACTTGGCCGGATCGAGCCCGGCGCCAGCGTGAGCTGGGCGCAACTCAGGAGCCGGCAGGGTTCGATACGGGTCCTGAAAGGCCACCCCCGGCATTCTCCGAACGACCTGCCCTAACAGGAGAGAAACTCATGAAGTCGCGCTTGGGAACTTCAGCAGCCTGCTGCCTGCTGTTCTGTCTCCTCGTCTTCCCGCTGCTCGCGAGTCCGGCAGCCGCCGACATTTCCGCGAATTCTTCGCAGCGGCAGGTCCTCGCCCGCGGCGCCGAATCCTACGGTCCGGTGACGCCCTTTCTGACGCGGCCGATGTCCGACCTGGTCGGTGTCGAGGCCTGGCAGCCGGGCGACCCGATCCGCGAAGTGCCGCGCCGCTTCTATCCGGTTCCCGGCGCCGAGCCCGTTGCCTTCGGGGAGGGCCTCGCCGATCCCCTGCTCGAGCTCGGACGCTCGCCCTCCGCCGCCACCATCGTGCTCGACGTCAACGTCGCCGGCACGGCCTTCACCGGCGCGACGCCTCCCGACACCGTCGGCGACGTCGGTCCGTCGCACTATGTTCAGGCCGTCAACGCCACGCGCATCGCCATCTTCGACAAGAACGGCGTCCTTCTGCCCGGCTATCCGATCGACCTCTCGTCGCTCGCACCGGGCGGTGGATGCGCCACGGACAATGCCGGCGATCCGATCGTGCTCTACGATCAGCTCGCCGACCGTTGGTTCCTGCAGGAATTCACCGGCGCGGGGCTCCTCTGCATCTATGTCTCGCAGACCTCCGACCCGACGGGCGCCTACTACTTCTACTCCTTCGACCCGCCCGACTTTCCGGACTATCCGCACTTCGGCGTCTGGTCGGACGCCTACTACGGTTCGACCAACGAGGCCGGCAGCGGCGGCAACCAGACGACCTACGCCTTCCATCGCGCCAACATGCTGACCGGCGCTCCGGCCACCATGCAGCGCCTGACGGCGGTGCCGCCGGTCTCCGGCTACGGTTTCCAGACCCTGACGCCGGTCGACCACGACGGCGCCAGCACACCGCCCGGAGGAGCGCCCGGCATCTTCATGCGCCATTTCGATGGTGAGGCGCACGGCTCGCCCGTCCCGGCCACGGACCTCCTCCAGATGTACGAGATGGACGTCGACTGGGTCACTCCCGCCAACACGACGGTGACGACGTTGCCGGCGATCACCATCGCCGACTTCAATTCCTGGATGGTCAACTACACGACCTTCTTCTCGGTCCCCCAGCCCGGCACTTCGACCCGGCTCGACCCGATCCGCGAGGCGATCCTGAACCGGCTGAGCTACCGCAACTTCGGCAGCCATGAGGTGCTGGTCGGCACCTTCGCCACCAACCGCAATGCCGCGACGAGCGGCACCGCCGTCGAAGCCGGTCTGCGGTGGTTCGAGCTCCGGCGCGTGGGCGGCATCGGCAACCCGTGGACGCTCTTCCAGGAGGGAACCTTCGGCGGCGACACCAATTCGGCCACCGCCAACTTCTTCATGGGCGGCATCGCCATGGACGGCGCCGGCAACATCGCGCTCGGCTACAGCAAGACCGACACCGCCGTGCCGAACGTCTTCCCCAGCATCGGAGTGACGGGCCGCCTGGCCACCGACACCGCCGGCACCATGTCGCCGGAGGTCCCCGTCGTCGCCGGTGTCCAGGCCCAGACCGGCACCGGTCGCTGGGGCGACTATGCGGCCATGGGCGTCGACCCGGCAGACGACTGCACCTTCTGGTACACGAACGAGTACATGCCCGGCGGAAGCTGGGGCACGCGGGTCACCTCCTTCGTCATCGAGGAGTGTCTCTTCGGATTCGCGCTCGCTCCGACGCCGGCGGCGCTCGACGTCTGTGTCGCGAGCGATCCGGACCCGGTGTACTCGATCGCCGTCTCCTCGGTCGGCGGCTGGAGCTTCACCGTCGATCTAGGGGCGACCGGCCTGCCCCCGGGCACCACCGCGAGCTTCACGAACGACGGCTCCCTGCCGGACTTCGTCAGTGCCTTCACGGTCAACGGCGTCGCCGGATCTTCGACCGGCAGCTACGACATCGACGTGACCGGCACGGGAGGCGACGCTCCGCCGACCGTGCGCACCACCCAGGTCACCTTGAACCTCGCCATGGCGAACCCTGGCGCGCCCGTGAACACGACTCCGGCCAACGGTGCCACCGGCGTCTCGCTCCAGCCGACGCTCACCTGGGCCGCGGCGCCCGAAGCCATGGGCTACGACCTCGAGGTCGCCACCGACGCCGGCTTCACCAACATCGTCTATTCGGCGCCGGGCCTGCCGGGCACCAGCCATCAGCTGGGCACGGCGCTCGACCCCTCGACGCAGTACTTCTGGCGCGTGACGGCGACGAACGTCTGCGGCGAGGCGACTTCGACACCGTTCTCTTTCACCACCGTGATCATCAGCTGCGCCACCTTCGCCAGCACGAACGTGCCCCAGACGATTCCGGACAACGCATCGGCGGTCTCGACGCTCACCATCCTCCCCGCGAGCGGCGGCACCCTGGTCGACGTCAACGTGAAGAACCTGGTGGGAACGCATACCTTCATGGGCGACATCGAGTTCTCTCTCCGGAGCCCGGCGCTCACCAATGTGGTGGTCATGGCGCGAGCCTGCGGCACCGCCGAGAATTTCAATCTCAATCTCGACGATCAGGCGGCACCGGGGGCCTGGCCCTGCCCGCCGGTCGGCGGCGGCACCTACCGGCCATCGAACCCGCTGTCGGGCTTCGCCAGCGAGTCGAGCACCGGAGTCTGGACACTGACCATCACCGACAACGCCTCGATCGACACCGGCCAACTCCAGAGCTGGAGCCTCGAGCTCTGCATCGAGGGCGCCAGCGCCGTGATCTTCGTGGACGGCTTCGAGAGCGGCAACACCAGTCTCTGGTCGCTGAGCTTCCCCTAGAGCGCGATCCGGAGAGGTCGAAAGGCCAAGGGCCGGCGGCATCTTTCGATGCGCCGGCCCTTTCTTTCGCCTTCCTGAAGCAACTGGTAGGAAACGGGTGACAGTTACCGATTTCGGCCGCGGTAAAAGGCGAGCGCCAGGATGCCGGGAAAGCCGGATCCTGACACCGGTTCTTTCTACTTGACGGTCACGACGACGTACTGGGTGCCGTAGGGCTGGTAGTAGGTGCTCCCGCACATGTGCAGGGTGGTTCCTTCGACGACGACGATCGTGCACGCCGGAGGCAGCGTCGCGACGTAGACGGTGGACCGGTAGATCACCCTCCGCGTCGTGCGCCGGGCGACGCCGGCATAGCTCACCGGCGTCAGCGGGCCAGAATCTCGCCGGCGGGAGGGCGGACTCAGGCTTCGAGGACGGCGAGTCCGTAGGTCGCGAAGCGCCGAAAATCGGCCGCGTTCGAGGTCGCGAGAGGTTCGCGGGCCCGCAGCGCGGTCGCCGCGATCATGCAGTCGATGAGCGAGCCGCGCCTTCGTCCGGTCTCGTTGAACAGGCGCGCGGCGAGCACGGCATCCTCCTCCGTGAAAGCAACACGCAGCGACACGACGCCCGCCGCGAACTCGTGTTGAGTGTCGTCGATCGGACCGCACAGCAACTCCGTCCAGGCAACGGCGCTCATCCCCAGGACCTCGGAGCGCCTCAGCCACTTCCGCAAGGCGCGATCCTCGGCGGAGTCGCGCACGAGCCCTCGGATGAGAAAGCTCGTATCGAGAAAGATCACCTGGACTCGCTCCGGCGGGAGGCCGCCCGACGCTCGGCGCGGACTGCCTTGGCCCAGCGATCCGCCGCCGGGCCCTTCCAGTCGAGCGCTCGCTGCAGGGCGTCCAGGGCGTCGAGCGCCGTCGGCGCTCCGCCGGTCGACTCTCGCCGAGCCGCGCCGATCGCCCGCCGCAACGCCTCGGACTTGGACACCCCCCAGCTCGCGGCGATCTCCTCGAGAGCGCGAACCGTCGCGACGTCCAGCGAGTAGGTCGATTTCACGGTAGTGGTGGCCATACCATGACTATAGGGCCATACTTTTGCGTGCGCAATCACCCGCCGAAGTAGCGCCGAGATCGACGACTCGACCGCCGCGCGGCAGCTGCCTGCAGCCCGGCATCCGAATGGCCGGGCGGCAACTGCAGCGCCGCGTCCGGATCGAGCAGCAGCCAGGCCTGGTCGGCCGCGGCGAGCGCCAAGGCCAGCGGCAGTCCGGAACCGGCCTCGCCGAGCGCCGCGCCGACGGCCGCCGCCTTGGACTCCCCCAGCGCCGTGACGACGAGGCAGCGCGCCGCAGCGATCGCCGGGAGCGTCAGGGTGAGGCGCCTGGGAGGCGGCTTCGGCGAATCGACCACGGCCGCGACGAAGCGGCGGCGCTCGTGGAGCAGAGGATGACCGGGAAAGAGCGACGCGACGTGCCCGTCCGTTCCCACCCCGAGCCAGAGTACGTCGAAGCGCGGCGGGTCGCCGAGGCAACCGAGCATCTCCGTCTCGCCGGCGACTCCCGCGGCTTCGAGATCGGGGAGGTCGGCCGGCAGGCGGTGGAGATTTGCCACCGGCACCTGGGCAGGTCCGAGCAAGAGGCGCTGCGCGAGGGCGAAGTTCGACTCAGGGTCGGTCGCCGGGACTGCCCGTTCGTCGCCCCAGAAGACGTCGGTGCGCCGCCAGTCGATGGCGGCGCAGACGAGTCGCGGGAGGAGCGCTGTCGCGGCGGAGCCGCCGGTGAGCGCCAGAGAGAAGCGCCCGCGCTCTGCGATTGCCGCCGCAGCCTGGCGCTCGAGACGGTCGACGAAAGCCGCCGCCAGCTCCTCTGGCGCCGCCACCAGGATCTCCGGCTTCACGGGGCGATCCTAACTTGCATTCCTCCACCGGAGTCTTGCGGGCGGTCGCCAGCGCCGCTCCGCCTGAGGCCCGCCGGGATAAGGTTCATCCTCGGCGAAGGGAGCGGGCATGCAATTCGGAATGATCGGACTCGGACGTATGGGCGCCGGCATGGTGCGCCGGCTGCAGAGGGCCGGACACGACTGCGTGGTCTACGACCGCGCGCCGCTGGCCGTCGCGGCGCTGGTCGCCGAGGGGGCGACGGGCAGCGCGTCGCTCGCCGAATTCGTCGAGGCCCTGGCGATGCCGCGCCATCTCTGCCTCATGGTGCCGGCGGCCTTCGTCGACTCGAGCCTCGACGCGCTGGTGCCTCTCCTCGCCGCCGGCGACACCGTCATCGACGGCGGCAACTCGCACTTCCAGGACGACATTGCGCGCGCTGCGCGCCTACGCGGTGCGGGACTGCACTACGTCGACATGGGGACCTCCGGCGGCGTCTGGGGTCTCGAGCGCGGCTACTGCCTGATGATCGGCGGCGAGGCGGAGATCGTGCGCCGGCTCGACCCGGTCTTCCGCGCCCTCGCGCCGGGAAAGGGCGAGATCCCCACGACGCCGGGGCGCGAAGGAGCCGCCGACACGGCCAGCGAGGGCTACCTGCACTGCGGCCCGAGCGGCGCCGGCCACTTCGTCAAGATGATCCACAACGGCATCGAGTACGGCCTGATGGCGGCCTATGCCGAGGGCTTCAACATCCTGGCGCAGGCCAACCTGGGTGCCGGCACGCACGAGGTCGACGCCGAAACCACGCCGCTCTCTCATCCCGAGCACTACCGCTACGACTTCGACTTGCCGGCGATTGCCGAGCTCTGGCGCCGCGGCAGTGTCATCCCGTCGTGGCTGCTCGATTTGACGGCGCAGGCGCTCGCCGGCGACCCGAAGCTCGAGCGCTTCAGCGGCCGCGTTTCCGACTCCGGCGAGGGCCGCTGGACGGTCGCCGCGGCCAACGATCTCGGCGTGCCGGCGTTCGTGCTCGCCGCGGCGCTCTTCGAGCGTTTCGCCTCGCGCGGCAACGCGCAGTTCCAGAATCAGGTGCAGTCGGCGATGCGCTTCGGCTTCGGCGG